>NZ_LUAZ01000020.1:0-80309 GCF_001647255.1 Cellulosimicrobium sp. I38E | reverse complement strand
GGTGGGGGAGTAGGTGTACCAGGAGAACGCGGCGCCGCGGGGGCAGCCGCGGGGTTCGTACTCGGGGGAGTCGGGGCCGACGGAGGGGTAGTCGGTCTGCTGGGTCTCCCAGGTGATGATGCCGTCCTTGACGTAGACCTTCCAGGAGCAGGACCCGGTGCAGTTCACGCCGTGGGTGGAGCGCACGACCTTGTCGTGGGACCAGCGGTCGCGGTAGAACACGTCGCCCTGGCGCCCGCCGGTCAGGAACACCTGCCGCAGGTCGTCCGACACCCGCCCGCGCTTGAGGTGCTTCCCCAGCCTGAGCAGCGCGTCCTCGACGGGCCCGTCGGACGTCGTCGTCATGCCGCGCTCCCGTCGCCTGCCCCGGCGAGGGAACCCACCGGACGCGCCCGAGAGGGCACGCGCACCGGCGACGCTGACGGCACGGACACGTACGACATACGAGCCTCCTGGGGCGAGCAGGGACGGCGGGGGTCGGTCCACAGCCACTATGCCCAGAACGGGTGGATCGCGCGCGCCGAGCGCACCCCGTCGGGAGACCGGGCAGCGCGGCGCGCGCAGGTCGTTACCGTGGCGCCATGAGCGCACCCACCGGACGGCCCGCAGGCGCGACCGTCGCCGTCGTCACCGTGTCCGACCGCTGCTCGCGCGGCGAGGCCGAGGACCGCTCCGGGCCGCTGCTCGCGGGGCTCCTCGGTGCCGCGGGCTGGGCCGTCGTCACGGACCTCGTGCCCGACGGCGTCGCCTCCGTGCGCGACGCCGTCGCCCGGGCCGCGGCCGGGGGAGCGCGCGTCGTGCTCACGACCGGAGGGACCGGCGTCGGCCCGCGCGACCTCACGCCCGAGGGGACGCGCGAGGTCCTGGTGCAGGACGTGCCGGGCATCGCGGAGGAGCTGCGCCGGCGCGGCGCCGTCAACGTGCCGGCGGCCGTCCTCTCGCGCGGCCTGGCGGGGATCGCGTCAGGGCCGGAGGGCCGGGTGCTCGTCGTGAACCTGCCCGGGTCGACCGGCGGCGTGCGCGACGGCTGGGCCGTCCTCGAGCCGCTCCTGCCGCACGTGCTCGCCCAGCTCGACGGCGGCGACCACTGACGGTGGTTCAGCCGCCGGCGAAGGGAGGCAGCACGTCGACGGTCTCGTCGGCGCCGACCGGGGTGCCGTCGCTCGACGCGCGCACGCCGCCGACGAGGAGCGAGCAGCGGGGGAGCACGTCCGCCAGGGCGGCGTGCCGGACGACGAGCGCCGCGTGCAGCTCGCCGACCGTGGCCGCGTCGACGGTCTCGGTCTCGGTGCCGGCGGCGTCTCGCGCCCCGGCGAAGTACCGGACGGTCGCCATCCGTCAGTCCTGCGTCTCGGCCGGCGCCGCGGTGCCGGGCAGCTCGGGCTCCGGCGTCCACGCCAGCGCGAGCTCGGCGGCGCGGTCGAGGACGTCCTGCACGGTGCGGCCCGAGCCGTCGTGCGCGGCCAGCCCGGCGACGTAGCCCGCGACGAACGTCGTGAGCGGCGCGGCGGGACGCTCGATACCGTGCGCGGCGTCGCGCGCGAGGTCGAGGATCGCGCCGATGTCCACCACCTGCGGGTCGAGGTCGAGGTCGCTCGCCAGCGCGTCGACCCAGCGCTCGAGGTTCGTCATCGGGGCCTCCTGCGGTCCGTCGGGGTGTCGTCGGGCGCCGGTACCGCACCCGCGCCCAGGCGGCGGTCCTGCTCGCGGGCATCTTCCCACGTGTCCACGTCGTCGGTGGCGCCGTCCTCGTCGGGGACCGCGAGCGCGGGCAGGTCGGCGAGCAGGCGGCGCACCGACGCGCCGTGCACCGCGGGGAGCGCCGCGAGCGCGTCGGCGAGCGCCGCCCGCTCGTACAGCCCCACGAGCCACTGGTCGCGCCCGCCGCGCACCGCGTGCACCGCCACCTCGTCCGCCCGGTGGCGCGCCGCGGCGAGCAGAGCGGGCACCGCCTCCGCGGCCCGGGGGACGTCGCACGCGAGGACGAGCACCCAGGGCGCGCCGCCGTCGTCGGGCCCGGGGAGCGCGCTCAGCCCGGCCGCGATGCCCGCGACGGGCCCGCCGAACGGCGGGTCCTCGCGCGTCAGGGTGTAGCGGGCGGGGTCGGCGAGCTCCTCCGGCCCGACGACGACCGTCCGCCCCGCGCCGGCGGTCGCCGCGAGCGCGTGCTCCAGCAGCGACCGACCCCCGACGACGACGCCCGGCTTGGGCGTCCCCAGCCGCTCCGCCCGGCCCCCGGCCAGCACGACGGCGTCGAACGGGAACGCCGGGTCGGCGGGTCGCGGCTCCGTCACGGCTCGCGGTGCCAGTCGCCGGACTTGCCGCCGGTCTTGGCGACGAGGCGGACGTCCGTGAGCTCGACGGACTTGTCGAGCCCCTTGACCATGTCGACGACCGCGAGCCCCGCGACGGCGACGGCGGTGAGCGCCTCCATCTCGACGCCCGTGCGGTCGGCGGTGCGCACGGTCGCGGTGACGTCGACGCCGTGGTCGCCCACGACGAGGTCGACGACGGCGCCGTGCACCCCGATGACGTGGGCGAGCGGCAGCAGCTCCGCCGTGCGCTTGGCGCCCGCGATGCCCGCGATCCGCGCGACGGCGAGCACGTCGCCCTTGGGGACCGTGCCGTCGCGCAGCGCGGCGACGATCTCCGGGGAGCACCGCACGACCCCGGTCGCCGTCGCGGAGCGGACGGTGGGCTGCTTGGCGGTGACGTCGACCATGCGCGCGTGGCCGCGCTCGTCGAGGTGCGTGAAGTCGTGCGTGGGGCTCATGGCGCCACTCTCGCACGCGCGACCCGCCGCGCGGGCGGGCCGGAGGACCCTCGCGTGCGCCGGGGTCCGCGAGCCGCGAGGATCGGTCCATGCGCAGCTCACTCCTCGACCATGCCGAGCGCTCCGTCGAGCCCGGCTCCTTCCAGCTCCAGAACGACCGCATGCTCAAGGTGGACCTCCGCGGCACGGGCGGGTTCTTCTTCGCCAAGCAGGGGTCGATGGTCGCCTACCAGGGCGACGTCGACTTCGCGTACGAGGGCAGCGGCGGCCTCGGCAAGATGTTCAAGAAGGCGTTCACGGGCGAGGGCATGTCGCTCATGAAGGTGTCCGGCAGCGGCGACGTCTTCCTCACCCAGGAGGCGGACCAGGTGTTCGTGCTGCACCTGGAGGACGAGGGCGTGACCGTCAACGGCGCGAACGTGCTCGCGTTCGAGAGCTCGCTGACCTGGGACATCAACCGCGTCGAGGGAGCCTCGATGCTCAGCGGCGGGCTGTTCAACACGACGTTCACCGGGACCGGCGCGCTCGCCGTGACGGCGTTCGGCACGCCCGTCGTGCTCGACGTCGACGTCCCGACGTACGTCGACATGCAGGCCGCCGTGCTGTGGTCGACGTCGCTGCAGTCCTCGATCCGCAAGACGGCGAAGCTCGCCGCGGCGATCGGGCGCGGGTCGGGCGAGGCGTACCAGCTCGCGCTCTCCGGGCAGGGGATCGTCGTCGTGCAGGCCTCGGAGGGCCACCCGCCGCCCGCGCAGAAGTGACCCCGGCGGTCAGTCCAGGAGCAGCACCCGGACGGCGTCGCCGGGCTCGACGGCCGTGACGTCGGCGCCGACGACGGCGAGCGCGTCGGCGTGCGCGAGCGCGCTCACGCGGTGCGAGCCGGAGCCCCGTGCCCCCGCGGGGTCGGACCCCGGGCCGCGGTGCCGACCAGCGGGGACCACCTGCCCGCCGTCGGGCGCGGTGTGCCGCACGAGCACGAGCTGCTCGCGCCCGGACGGCGACGACCAGCCCTCCCCGGCGACGCGTCCCACGAGCGACCGGCCCGTGCCGGGGACGCCTCGGAGGCGGTCGAGGACGGGCCGGACGAACAGCTCGAACGACACGAAGGCGCTCACGGGGTTGCCGGGAAGCGCGAGCCAGGGGACGCCGCGCCACCGCGCGATCCCCTGCGGCTTGCCGGGCTGCATGCCGACCGCGACGAGCCGCGCGTCGTCGACCGCGCCCTCCCACGCCGTCCCGGCGCGCGTCGCGGGGTCGAGGACCTCGCGCACGACGTCGAACGCGCCCGCGCTCACCCCGCCCGTGGAGACGAGGAGGTCCGGCAGGGCACCGTCGAACGCGGCCAGCAGGTCGTCGAGGGCCGCGACGAGCGCGGGGGCGGTGTCGCCGACCGCGCCCCGCCGCACCACGCGCGCGCCCGCCGCGCGGGCCGACGCGGCGAGCAGGACGGAGTTGGAGTCGGGGATCCGGCCCGGACCCGGAGCGGTCCCCGGCGCCACGAGCTCGCTGCCGGTGGAGAGCACGGCCACGCGTGGCGCGCGGTGCACGCGCACGGTCGCGTGCCCCGCGGACGCGGCGACGGACACGTGGCGCGCGGTGAGCACGACCCCCGCCTCGACGACGACGTCCCCGCGGCGCACGTCCTCGCCGCGCGCCCGCACGTTGCTGCGCGTCGCGTCGTGGATCTCGACCGTGGCTGGGCCGCTCCCGGCCGCGCCGGGCGTGAAGCGCCCGGTGGACGTGCGCTCGACGGGCACGACGACGTCGCCGCCGCGGGGCACGGGGGCCCCGGTCATGATCCGGACCGCCTCGCCGGGGCCGAGGGGGGCGTCGGGTCCCGGGGCCCCGGCCGCCACGTCGCCGACCACGCGCAGCACCACGGGCGACCCCGTACCCGCCCCCGCCACGTCGGCCGAACGCACCGCGTAGCCGTCCATCGCGGAGGCGTCGAACGCGGGCGCGTCGAGCGTCGAGACGACGTCCGCGGCGAGGACCGCCCCGACCGCGTGCTCGAGCGGGAGGTCCGCCGTCGGCGTCGGGCGGACGAGCGCGAGCGCGTCGTCGGCGTGCTGGGCGATCGTCCGGCGCGGCTCGCGGGTCATGCCCGCACCGTAGCGGAGCCCGGGTGCCGACTCCCGGGGAGTGGGCTAGGTTGGAGGGCGGAGTCATGAAGCGGCCCGAAGCCCCCCGAAACTTGGGAGGACACCATGGCCTCGATCTCCGTGACCACCAGCCACAGCCCTGAGCAGACCACGCCCGTGCGGCCCGCAGCCCTCGCCGAGGTGCTCGCCGTGGGCACGCACCTCCTCGTGGGGCAGTACCGCGTCGAGCTCGGCTCCGGGACCTGGTGGTGGTCGGACGAGGTGTACACGATGCACGGCTGGACGCCGGGGGACGTCGAACCGAGCCTGGACGCCCTGCGCTCGCGCAAGCACCCCGACGACCGCGCCCGCGTCGTCCGCGCCGCGACGGAGGCGATCCGGTCCGGCCGTCCCTTCTCGTGCGCGCACCGCATCGTCGACGGGCACGGCAAGGCCCGGTCCGTCGTCGTGACGGGGCAGGGGCGTCGGGACGCCCGGGGCCGCGTCGTCGAGATCGCCGGGTACGTCGTCGACGTCAGCCCGACCCACAAGGAAGCGCTCGAGCGCGAGTCGCAGCGCGCCGTGACGCGTGCGTTCGTCAGCCAGGCCGCCGTCGAGCAGGTCAAGGGAGTGCTCATGGCCGTGCACGGCGTCGACGACGTCGCGGCGAGCCAGCTCCTCGCCGAGGCCGCCGGCGAGGCCGGCGTCCCGGTCCAGGAGACCGCTGCGCAGGTCATGCGGGCGCTGAGCAAGGCCGGCGGGGTGGGCCCGACGGCGGAGGCGACGCTCGCCGGGGCGTTCGCCGCCGTGCGCCCGGTCGCCCGGCCGCGCGCGCACGACGCGCAGCTCGCGCGACGTCGTGAGCCGGCCCGCTCCTGACGCCCCGGTGACCGCACGTCGACAGGACGGAGGGACGAGATGACGGACGAGAAGGCCTTCCCGGCCCAGCAGCAGGAGCCGCCCGGCCTGACCGGTCCCATGGAGCCGGCACCCGACCACGGCGAGGAGTCGTACCGCGGCAGCGGGCGGCTCGAGGGGCGTCGCGCCCTCGTGACGGGCGGCGACTCGGGCATCGGGCGCGCGGTGGCCATCGCGTTCGCGCGGGAGGGCGCCGACGTCGCGATCGGCTACCTGCCGGAGGAGCAGGAGGACGCCGAGGAGACGGCACGCTGGGTGCGCGAGGCGGGCCGCACGTGCGCCCTCCTGCCCGGCGACCTGACCGAGGAGGCGACGGCGCGTGCCCTGCCCGGGCGTGCCGTCGCGGAGCTCGGCGGCCTCGACGTGCTCGTCAACAACGCCGGGTTCCAGATGGCGCGGCGCGAGTCGATCGAGGACGTCACGACGGACGAGATCGACCGCGTCCTCAAGACGAACCTCTACGCGCTGCTCTGGGTCACGCAGTCGGCGCTCGAGCACCTGGGGGAGGGGTCGGCGATCGTCAACAACTCGTCGATCCAGGCTTTCCAGCCGTCGACGTCGCTGCTCGACTACGCGTCGACCAAGGCCGCGATCAACAACCTCACGGTCAACCTCGCGGCCGAGCTCGGGCCACGGGGCATCCGGGTCAACGCCGTCGCGCCGGGTCCCATCTGGACCCCGCTCCAGCCGGCGACCCAGCCCGAGGAGAAGATCGAGAAGTTCGGGCAGGACACCCCGCTCGGGCGGGCGGGGCAGCCGGGCGAGGTCGCCCCGGCGTTCGTCTTCCTCGCCTCCCCGACGGACGCGAGCTACGTCTCCGGCACCGTGCTCGGGGTGACGGGAGGCAAGCCCGTGTTCTAGGGCTGGGAAGAGGAAGAGACCTCCCCGTGCGGGCCGCGGACGGATCGGCCGAGGGCCGCGACCCGCCCGGGAGGGTCGGAGGGCGGGCGTGCGCGCCCGCCCGGGGGCGGGTCCGCCGCGAGAGCGACGGTGCCCGTGGGACCCAGCCGCCACGCCCTGTGCGGGCGAGACGGCCACCGCCCCCGACCCGCCCGGGCACCACGCCCGGGCGGGGCCTCCGGCACGACCGGTGAGGCGAGCGCGACGCAGTGCGGGGCCCGTCTCGCCGGGTACCGGCTGCCGCGCGAGCGATCTACGCTGGGGCCGGGGAACCGTGAGGAGGCCGAGATGACGAGCATCGAGCAGAGCGTCGAGCAGGGGACCGTCGGCATGCCGGCGGGCCCGGGTGCCACCGTCCCGACACCGCAGGCCGAGACCGTCGCCGGGGTGCCGGACGTCGTGGGCGGCACCGAGGAGCAGGGCGTCGCCGCGCTCGTCGCCGACGCCGCCCGGGCGCTCGCCGACGAGCCGACCCTCCAGCAGACCCTCGACCGCGTCGTCGAGCTCGCCGTGTCGATGGTGGACGGGTGCGAGTCCGCGGGAGTCTCGCTCGTCACGCGCGGACGTATCGAGAGCCCGGCCGTCTCCGACCCGCTCGTCGCGCGCGGCGACGAGCTCCAGTACGAGCTCCGCGAGGGGCCGTGCCTGGACGCGGTGCACGACCACGCGCTCGTCGAGTCGGGCGACATCGAGTCCGACGCACGCTGGCCGCTGTGGGCGCCCGCCGTCGCGCGCGAGCTCGGCGTCCGGTCGATGCTGTGCGTGCAGCTCTACACGTCGGAGAACGCGCACGGCGCGCTCAACATGTACTCGACGGCGCCCGACGCGTTCGGGGTCGACGACCATCACCTCGCGTCGACGTTCGCCGCCGTCGCGGCGGCCGCGATCTCGGCCGCGCGGACCGAGGAGCAGCTCCAGTCCGCCGTCCAGACCCGCACCCTCATCGGGCAGGCGCAGGGGATCGTCATGGAGCGCTACTCGCTCACGCCCGGGCGCGCGTTCGCGGTGCTGAGCCGGGTGTCCCAGGACGCGAACATCAAGCTCGTCGACATCGCGCGCCAGGTCGTGGAGACGCGGCGCATCCCCGGGGTCGGGGCGGACTGACGCGCGAGGGCGCTCCGCCGAGCCCGACGACCGGGCGGATCAGTCGAGCGTGCCCCGCGGCTCCTCGTCGCCCGCGCCGTCCGCACCCTCGAGGAGCCGGTCGATGCGACGGCGGGCGGCGTCGTCGACCAGCCCGACGCCCGTGATCGAACCGTCGACGACGCCCGCGACCAGCCGGCGCGCGAGCTCCCGCACGGGCACGTTGGCGTCGTTCGACCGACGGCGCAGCAGCTCGAACGCGTCGTCCGGCCCCATCGCGAACGCGGTCATGAGGACGCCCTTCGCCTGCTCGATCACCGAGCGGGACGCGTCGGCCGCGCGGATCGACGCCGTCGCCTCGCGGCGCGCCGCCTCCTCGTGCGCGGTCGTCAGGTCCACGAAGTACCCCACGACCGCCCCCGAGGCCCCGCCGTCGAGGCGGCGGCCCTGCGCGGCCACGGCGAGCGTGCGAGTTCGGCCCGTCGCGTCCACGATGCGGTGCATGGACCCGAACGGCTCCCCGGTGCGCGCCGCCTGCGCGAGCTCGCTCGCGACGCGCTCGCGGTCCTCGGGGTGCTTGTGGGACAGGACGAGGGCCGTCGTCGGGACGACCTCGCCGGGCGCGAAGCCGTGCATCTCGTACACCTCGTCCGACCACCACCACGTGTCCGTGGCGACGTCGACGCGGAATCGGCCGACCGGCTGGGGGTCACCCGGGCCGAGCGCGGCGAGGAGGTCGGCGAGAGCCGGAGGCACGACGCCGTCGGGTTCCGCGACGTCGGAGGGCAGGGCAGCGTCCATCGATGGGGGTCCCCGGAGATCGATCAGGACGGAGCCGATTCCTGACCCCAGCAGAAGGAAGATTATCCCAGGGGCGGCGAGAGGGAGGACTCATGACCACGCAGGTCAGCGACGGACGTGACGAGTCGGCGGACGAACGGTCGGACCGCAACTGGGCCGAGCTGCTCCAGGAGCTGCGCGTCATGCAGATGGGCGTGCAGATCCTCACGGGGTTCCTGCTCACGCTGCCGTTCCAGCAGCGCTTCGGTGACCTCGACACGTTCCAGACCGGCGTCTACCTCACCCTCGTGGCGCTCGCCGTGCTGTCCACCGGCCTGTTCGTCACGCCCGTGAGCCTGCACCGCGCGCTGTTCCGCAAGCACCGCAAGACGGCGCTCGTCACGATGAGCGACCGCATCGCCCGGGTCGGCGTGCTCGTCCTCGCGTTCGTCGTCACCGGGACGGTCCTGCTCGTGGTCGACGTCGTCGTGAACCGCACCGCGGCGCTGTGGTCGAGCGGCTGCGCCCTCGTCCTGCTCGTCGGTCTCTGGTTCCTCCTCCCGCGCCTCGTCGCCCGGGGTCCGGCCTCTCCTGCCTCCCCGTGACCTCGCGAGCGAGAGCCCTCGTGACGCGAGGTGGACCCGGTCCCGTGAGGCAGACCGGGTCTTCTTCGGCACCGGCGGTTCTGTCCGGGGGGATCAGGTCGAGGTGGCGGCGCGGGCCTGGACGCCGCGGCGGACGGGCCCGAGGGTGAACAGCAGGGTGAGGAGCGCGGTGAGCGCGAGGAGGGCGAAGCCGAGGCCGTAGGTGCCCTCGAGCTGGTAGACGACGCCCATGAGCAGCGGCGGGATGAAGCCGCCGAGGCCGCCGGCCGCGCCGACGAGGCCGGTGACGGCGCCGACCTTCTCGACCGGCGCGACCTTCGAGACGAGCGCGAACGTGGCGCCCGACGACGCGCCGAGCGCGGCCGCGAGGCCGAGGAACGCGACGGTGCCGACCGGCACGAGCGACGGCTGGAACGCGACGACCGCGGCGAGCGCCGTCACGACGGCGAAGCACACGACGGAGACGGGCACACCGCCGAACCGGTCGGACAGCGCCCCGCCCACGGGCCGCATCAGGACGGCGAGCACGACGAACCCGGCGGTGCGGGCGGCGGCGTCGGAGGCGGTGAGGTCGTACGCGTTGACGAGGAACGTGGGCAGGTAGACGGAGAACGCGACGAAGCCGCCGAACCCGACGGCGTAGAGCCACGAGAGCTGGAGGGTGGCGGGCAGGCGGAACGTCGCCCACGTGCGCGACCAGAACCCGCCGGCGGGTGCGGCCGCGCGGCCCGGCGGGACGCGCAGCAGGAGCCACGACACGACGGCGAACACGGCGAGGACGGCGGCGACGAGGAGGAACGGCGCGGCGTCGCCCCACGCGTCGCGGATGCGGACCGTGGTGAACGCGGAGATCGCCGTGCCGCCCATCCCCATGCCGAAGATCCCGACGGCGGTGCCGCGGCGGGCGGGCGGGTACCAGGCGTTGACGAACGGGACGCCGACGGCGAAGGCCGTCCCGCCGAGGCCGAGGAAGAACCCGCCGACGAGCAGCGCGACGAAGCTGTCCGCGACGAGCCCGACGAAGAGGACCGGAAGGATGGTCAGCGCGCTGACGAGCGGGAACATGACGCGCGCGCCGTAGCGGTCGGTGAGCGCGCCCACGGGGATGCGCCCGAGGGACCCGACCACGACCGGCACGGCGACGAGGACGGAGACCTGCACGTCCGTGAGGTCGTAGAGCTGCCCGTACGCCGCGCCCAGCGGGCTGATGAGCGCCCACGCCCAGAAGTTCACGGCGAACCCGATCGTCGCGAGGACGAGCATGAGGGTCGGGGAGGTGGACGGGGACGTCGTCGTCGGGGTGGGACCGACGGTCCCGCTCGCGTCCTGCTGCGCCATGGCGACTCCTGGTGGGAGGTGCCCGTCGCCGGGCACGGGAGGTCGTTGCGTCGAGCGACTCCACGCTAACGACGCTCGTCGCGCCCCGCGCGGCGAACCCCCCGTACCGTGGGGGCGTGCTCGACTGGCTCTTCGGGGGCGTGGCCCTGCTCAACGTGTACGCGCTCGCCCTCGTGGTGCTGCGCGCCCCGCTGTACCGCACGCGCCTGTACCGGCCGATGCTGCTCAACATCGGGCTGTCGATCGCCCCGGTCCTGGTGCTGGGCCTGGTCGTCCTCGTGGACGCCGTGCTCATCGCGGGCGGCGCGCCGCCGTGGGTGATCCTCACCGTCGCGGTCGCCGGGTTCCTCGTCTGGCTCCTCCTGCTGCCCAACGCCGGGTACCTCGTCACCGAGCTCAACTACAGCCACCGGCAGGAGGGGGAGGACGTCCCGCTCTGGTACGACATCGTCGCGGTCCTCACGCTCGCGATGTCGGGCGTCATGAACACGGTGGTCAACGTGTTCCTCGCGCAGGCGCTGTTCGTCCTCGTGCTGTACCCGAACGACGACGACCCGTTCCACCGGCCGGCGTCGTGGGTCGCGGTGCTCGTCGTCCTGGCCCTGGTGTCGGTGGGCATCTACCTGGGCCGGTACGTGCGCTTCAACAGCTGGGACCTGGCCCACCCGGTGGAGTTCGTGCGCAAGCTCGTGCGGCACTTCCGCGCCCGCGGCGCCGTCCGGGACGCCCTGCTGTTCGTCCTGCTGCACACGTTGTTCTTCGCGTTCATGTACGCGATCGTCATGGGGCCGGTCACGACCCTCCTCGTCCGCGGGGCCTGACGGCGGCGTCGCCCGCCCCGTAGGATGCGCGCCGTGACGTCGACCGCGCCGAGGGCTGCCCGCAGCGTCCCGCTGCTCCGCGCGGTCGTCGGGACGTGGCCGCGCCGCATCGCCCTGGCGGTCGCGCTCGGCCTCGTCGCCGGGACGGCGGCGGCCGGCGGGTTCGCGCAGCACGTCGCCGCCGACGCGGGGCCCGCCCACGCCGCCGCGGGGGAGCCCGTCCCGACGGGACCGTTCGACCTGACGGTGCGGTCGTGGTCCGTGACGGACGCGGTGCAGGTCTCCACGCTCGAGGACTCCGGCGCCGACGCCTGGCTCGTCGTGGTCGTGGGCGCCCTCGACACCGACCGGGAGCCGCGCCGCCTGGACCGCACCGCCGTGACACTCCCGGACGACCTGCCGGGCGGCCTGGCGCTGGCAGGCGACGCGGAGCAGGACCGCCCGGACCCGACGCTGCTCGTGCGCGACGCCTCGGTCTACCCCCTGCTCCAGCCCGGCCTGCCGGAGGACGTGGCGCTGCTGTGGCCGGTGACGGTCCCGGAGGGCGGCACGACGTCCGCCGCGCCCGACGAGCCGCTCACCGTCACCCTCCCGGCGTTCCGCTACCGCGACATGACGGTCGGCGGCGGGCGCCGCTGGGCCGAGACGGGTGCCGTGGTGCTCGTGGACGCCCCGCCCGGGGACGTCCCGCCGGAGATCGTGGACCCGCCCGAGGACGAGGAGGCGTGGTGACCGAGCCCACCGTGGAGACGACGACCACCACCGCGACCGCCGGCGAGCCTGTCCCGGAGGCCGGTGAGCCCGCCGCGGCCGCGCGCCCGCGTCGAGCGGACGTCGTCGTGACCGTCGTCCTGCTCGTCCTCGCCGTGGGCGTCGGGGCCGCCGTGGCGCGCGTCGACGCGTGGTGGCCCACGCTCACGGCGACGACGTCGCGTGGCGACGTGGGCGACGTCGTCACCGCCGGACCGCTGCGGGTGCGCGTCGACGACGTGCGCACCGGCGCGGTGCTCGAGGACGGTTTCGACACCCTGACGACCGACGGCGTCTGGGTCGCCGTCGACCTCGCGGTGTCCGGCACGACGAAGGAGGCGGGCATCGAGGCGCTCGAGCTGCGCGACGCCGAGGGACGCGACCACGCGGCGTCGCACCGCGTGAGCAGCTCGATGACGAGCACGTTCGTGGACCCGGACGTCCCCGAGGCCGGGACGGTCGTCGTCGAGGTGCCGGCACGCGCGCTCGAGGGCGACGTCGTGCTGAGGGTGCTCACGGAGCACGACGACGCGGACATCGACCGTCCGCAGGCGGTCGCCGAGATCGACCTCGGCCGGCTCGAGCTGCCCGCGGCGGACGCCGTCGTCGAGGTGCTGCCTCCCGCGCTCGTTCCCGGGGGGTGGGGCGGATGAGCGGGAGGTCGGGCGCGAGGCCGGGCGGGGCATCGAGCGTGGGATGGTGGCGCGCGAACCGCTGGTGGCTGGTCGTGCTGGCGGGAGCGCTCGCGGCGCTCGGCACGCTCACCTGGCGTTCCGACGCGGTGCAGGGGTGGTGGGCGTCGGAGCCGCACCGCGCGCACACGGCGGACGCCGAGGGCTGGGCGCAGGTCGGCGACGTCCGGGCGCGGCTCGCCGGGATCGAGGAGGTCGACTGGCTCGACGACGGGTACGGGGACCGCATCGAAGCCCCGGAGGGCTACACGCTCTGGGCCGTCGACGTGTCGCTGCGATCCGATGCGCCCGCCGCCCCGGCGAGCGAGGAGGAGACGTACTCGTCGTGCGAGGTCGTGCTGCGCGACGCCGCCGGGCGCGAGTTCACGGCGGGGGCGTCGGCGCTGCCGGGCATGCCGTTCCCCGAGGCGCCGGTGTGCACGGGCGCCGTCTCGAGCCGCAGCACGCAGTACTTCCTCACGCCCGACGGCGCCGTGCCCGCCGAGGTGCGTCTCGTCGAGCCGGAGCTCCTCCCCGCCTACTGGTCGCTGCCCGTCCCCGACGTGGCCTGACGGCGCCGGGTGCGCAGCGCCGACGGCAGGCCGAGGCTCGCGAGGAGCGCGTCCGCGGCGGCGGCGAGGAGCACGGTCGTGAGCACCTGCACGACCACCGTCGCGACGATCTCGAGCGGGCCGACCAGCGCGCGCCAGGCGACGATCCCGGGCTGGCCGACGATGGCCTGGGCTGCCGTGTAGACGACCTGCTCGCCGAGCGTCAGGAGCGCGAACGCGACGCAGAAGAGCAGCACGGCGCTCCACCGGCTGCGCCACAGCATGCCGACGGCGCCCACGAGGCCGCCGAACCGGCGGCCGGGGTCGAGCATGAGCTCCCAGGCCTTGCGCGCGCCGCTCTCGCCGAGCGTCCGGTTGAACCGGTCGACGACGCGCGTCGCGCGACCCGTGGGCTCGCCGCCGCCCTGCGTCGCGTGCGCCGGGTCGACGACGTCGATCGCCTCGACGCCGTAGACGATCGTGCCGAGGGTGAGCCACGCGAGCGGCACGACGAGGCCGGTGACGACGCCCGCGAGGAGGAGGGACGTCGTCGGGCCCAGGGCGTCGACGAGCGGCTTGAGCACGTCGACGCGCGCGACGACGCCGTCCCACCACGTGGTGGTCTCGACGACGACCACGCGCGACGTCCACCACTCGCGCACGCGCCCGACGACGGCGGTGACGGTGAACGCGCCGACGACGATCCACACGACCTCGCAGTACCCCGCCGCGATGCGGACGGCGGCGGAGCGCGCGCTGCGCCGCGTGTCGCCGCCCGCCGCGGAGACGCCGCGGTCGACGCGCTTGGCGAGGCGCTCGAGCAGCGTCCGGGCGAGCAGCGCGCCCGCGACGACGAGCACGACGGTGAGCCCGAAGCCCTCGGGGATCGGGCTCGCCGTCTCGATCCCGGAACCGGCCGCGAACGCATGGTCGAGCGCCGCGGAGTCGATGTACGACTGCCAGTCGGACGACAGGCCGCCGTAGAACTCGTAGATGACGAGATAGGGCACGAGGACCGACGCGATCGAGCCGAGCAGCGCCCGGACCTCGAGCCGGTCGCGCTCGGTGCGTGGCTCGCGGCGCAGGACGTGCAGCATGACCACGATGCCGACGACGGTCGCGAGCGGCGAGAAGCACAGCACGAGCAGGCCGAGCACCCCGGACGACGGTGCGACGGCGAGCGCGGCCCGCAGCGCGAGCTCGTGGACGACCTCGGCGAGGACGGCGATCGCGACGAGCGCGGGCCAGTGCCGGGACAGCAGGCGACCCGCGTCGGCGAGCACGCGCAGGCCGGAGCGCAGGACCGGGTCCTGGGGGACCGTCGTCGCGCTCTCTGGGCTCTCAGGGGTCGCCGGTGGGGCCGTCACGCGCGCCAGGGTACCGGTGCGCTCCCGAACCCGGGGTCGTTCCCCTCGTCGTAGCGATCGTGAGGAACGACCCCGGGTTCGAGCGGTGGTTAGGACGCGCGCGCCGCGAGGCGGGAGACGAACCGCTTGGCCTCCTTGCCGGCGAACCGGCGCGCGAGGACCCCGACGCCCGCGGCGACGGCGGCGAACGTGACGGCCGAGACGATGCCGACCTCGTCGTCGTCGAGGTCCTTGGGGGCGTCGTGACCGGTGACCTTCGCCCAGACGAACGTGACGAGCTTCTGCGCGGCCCAGCCCGCGGCGAAGGTGAGGGCGACGGTCCCGACCTTCAGGGCCAGGGTCTGCTCGGTCTCGTTCGTGTCGGCCACGAGGGTCCTCCGTGAGTCGGGGCGCCGGTCGGCGCGGGCGTGCTCCCACCGTAGTGCGAACCGACGACCCCTCGCCCGCCCGGCGCGCATCGGGCGGGCGAGGGGATCCGTCACTCCTGGCTCACCGCGTCGAGCACGCGCAGCCGGGCCGCGCGCGTCGCGGGCCAGGCCGCCGCGACGACCCCGACGACGGCGGCGAGCGCGAGCATCGCGCCGAGCTGGGCCCAGGGCACCGCGAGGGTCGTGAAGCCCTCGTCCGCGAGGACGGACGGGAGCGCAGCGGCCAGGCCCGTCCCCACGACCAGCCCGACCGCCGTCCCGAACACCGCGACGAGCACCGACTCGATGGCGATCGTCGTGGCGAGCTGGGCACGCCCCAGCCCGACGGCGCGCAGGAGCCCGATCTCGCGCGTCCGTTCGACGACCGACAGGGCCAGCGTGTTGACGATCCCGAGGACGGCGACGAGCACGGACAGTCCGAGCAGCGCGTAGACGATCGCGAGGATCGACTCGACCTGCGACGCGACCTCCCCGGCGAACTCGTCGGCGTCGAGCACGCTCGCGACGACGTAGGGCGCGACGGCGTCTGTCACGGCGCTCCGCACGGCCGCGAGGTCGGCGCCCGGTTCGATGTCGAGGAACAGCATCTCGGGTGTCGTCGCGCCGACGGCGGAGGCGACGTCCGGCGGCAGGAGCATGTCGACGGAGAACGCGTGGGAGTCGATCACCGCGCCGATGCGGACGTCGTGCGCCGGGAGATCGGGCCGGGTGGGGTCGGCGATCGTCACGACGTCGCCGAGCGCCCAGCCGTGCTCGTCGAGCGCGTCCTCCATGACGGCCGCCTCCCCGCGGGCGTACGCGCCGAGGTCGCCCTCGACCGCCGTCGTGCGGACCGAGCGGCCGAAGCCCTCGACCGGGAACCCGACCACGAGCTGCGGCTCGTCGTCGACGGCGACCTGCCCGTACGTCGTGAGGTCGGCGGACGCGACGCCGGGCACGGCGCGGACGTCGGCCGCGACGCCCTCCGGGAGGTACGGGGTCGCGGACCGGACGACGAGGTCGGCGGCCGTCTCCTCGTCGACGATGCCGGTCACGGACTCGCGTGCCGAGAGCGCGAGGACCGACGTCGTCGACACGAGCGCCATGCCGACGACGAGCGCCCCGGCGGTCGCGGCCGTGCGCCGCGGCTGGCGCGTCACGTTGCCGCGCGCGAGACCGCCGAGGGGCCGGACCACCGCGACGAACGGCGCGGCGAGGACGCCCAGCACGGGGCCGACCGCGAGCGGGGAGAGGAGCAGCACGCCCGCGATCACCCCGACCGCGCCGAGGCCCAGGAGCGGTGCGCCGCCGCCCCCGACCGCCGCAGCGCCCACCACGAGCGCGGTGCCGGCGAGCAGGGTCAGCGTCCCCGTGACGACCCGGGCGCCCCCTGGACCGGCGGGGCGCACGACGTCGGCCCGCATGGCCTCGACGGGCCGGACGAGCGCCGCGTGCCGCGCGGGCAGGGCCGCCGCGAGGACGGACACCACGACACCGACGACGAGCGGGACCACGATCCCGGCGGTCGTCACGGGCAGCGACGCGGCGAGCTCCATGCCCACCGCGCCGAGCCCGGCCCGGGCGAGCTCGGCGAGCCCGAACCCGGCGGCGACGCCCAGCACCGCACCGACGACCCCCACGACCGCGGCCTGCCCCAGCACGGACGCGAACACCTGGGCCGGCGACGCCCCGACGGCGCGCAGCAGCGCGAGCTCGCGTGTGCGGCGGCGCACGTGCATCGCGAACGTGTTGGTGATGATGAACGTGCCGACGAACAGGGCGAGCGCGGCGAACACGAGCAGGAACGTCGAGACGAAGCCGAGCTGGTCGGCGATGGCGCTGCTCGTCTCGTCGCGCAGGTCGCCACCCGTCACGGCTTCGGCACCGTCGGGGAGCGCCGTCGCCACGGCGTCACGCAGCGCCTCGGGGGAGATGCCGTCGGCGGCGTACAGGGCGATCGACGGCACGACGCCGTCCGGCGCGTACGTCGCGGCGGCCGTCTCGGTGTCGAGCAGGACGATGGTCGCGCCCGCCATGGGCGCGGACAGCGAGAGCTCGCCGACGACCCGCACGGGCCGCACCTCGTCGCCGAGCACGACGTCGGTCGTGTCGCCCACGGCGAGCCCCGACGCCTCGAGCGTCGCGGACTCGAGCGCGACCTCGTCGGCGCCCTCCGGTGCGCGGCCCTCCACGACGCGCGGCCCGGGGTCGCGGGGGTCGTAGCCGACGGCCATGCTCGGCGCCTGCGTGCTGAGCACGGCGGTGCCGTCGGCGCCCACGAGGACGGCCGGGCCGCTCACCTCCGCGAGCGCGAGGTCGACGTCGTCGCGCGCGTCGAGCGTGCCGGCCAGGTCCGCCGGGACGAGGCTGCGGGCCCCGCCGAGCTGCGCGGACGACGACTCGAGCGCGGACCCGGCGGCGGTCCCGCCGCGCACGTACGCGTCGGCCTGGATCGACGACGCGACGATGCCGTCGAACGTCGACGCGAGCATCGCGCGCAGCGCGAACGTGCCGGTGACGAACGCGACGCCGATCGTCACCGCAAGGACGGACAGCACGAGCTGCGCGCCGTGCGCGCGCACGCCGCGCAGCGCGATCCGGCCCATCATCGGACGGCCGCCGGTGCGGGCACGGCCCGGGCGGCGTGCGCGCCCGCGGGCGCCGCGGGTGTGAGAGCACCGAGCGTGTCGAGGACGGCCTGCGGCGTGGGGTCGCGCAGCTCGGTCATGAGGCGGCCGTCGGCGAGGAACAGGACGCGGTGCGCGTACGACGCCGCCGTCGGGTCGTGCGTGACCACGGCGACGGACTGGCCGAGGTCGTCCACCGAGGCGCGCAGGAAGCCGAGCACCTCCGCGGCGGCGCGCGAGTCGAGGTTGCCCGTCGGCTCGTCCGCGAACACGACGGCCGGCCGGGACACGAGCGCCCGCGCGCACGCGACGCGCTGCTGCTGCCCGCCCGAGAGCTCCGCCGGGCGGTGCCCGAGCCGCGGGCGCAGCCCGACGGCGTCGACCACGCGCTCGAACCACTCCCGGTCCACGGGCCGCCGCGCGATCGCGAGCGGCAGCACGATGTTCTCCTCCGCGGTGAGCGTCGGGACGAGGTTGAACGACTGGAAGACGAAGCCGATGCGCGTGCGCCGCAGCCGCGTCAGGTGCCGCTCGCTCATCGCCGAGACGGTCTCGCCGTCCACGACGACGGTCCCCGCCGTGGGCGAGTCCAGTCCGGCGAGGCAGTGCATGAGGGTCGACTTGCCCGACCCGGACGGGCCCATGATCGCGGTCAGGCGTCCCCGCTCGAGGTCGACGTCGACGCCGTCCAGGGCGCGGACCGCGGCCTCGCCGCGCCCGTAGGTCTTCACGAGGCCCCGCGCGGTCGCGATCACGGGACGCTCCGGCGTGGTTCCCGAGGCTCCTGCGGCTCCCGTGGCGTGCTCCGCGGACGCGGCGACGGTCGTCGTCGCACCCGTCGTCCCAGGTCTGCTGCTCATCGGTCCTTCTCCTCCTGCGTCGTCGGCCGGGGACCCCGGGCCGGTCGTCACGACCTTCCCGCGGGGGCGCACCCCCGGGCATCGGGGACCGGCCCGGACCCTTCCCCGGTCGCCGCAGGGCCGCTCTCAGGGTTCTCTCAGGGGGATTCCCGAGGGGCGGCCCGGTGTAGGCTCGACGTGAACGACAGGGGAGCTCCTGGAGGAGCTGAGAGTGCGGACCACCGCAGACCCTCGAACCTGATCCGGTTAGCACCGGTGGAGGAAGTCGGGAATCTCGATCACCTGCTCGTGCGGTCTCCCGCGCTCGCGCGAGCACGGGCCGTGCGGGTCGGTGGACCCCTCCTGAACGTCCTGGGAGGACACATGCAGCGCACGACCGCCCGCACCCGCCGGGCCCGGTCCCTCGTCACCGGCGCGGGGACGACCCTCGCCCTCCTCGCCCTCGCCGCGTGCGGCGGCGGCGACACCGCGGGAGGCGACGACGCGTCGTCGGGCACGGGCGGGACCGTCACCCTCGTGACCCACGACTCCTTCGCCGTGAGCGACGAGGTGCTCGCCGCGTTCGAGGAGGAGAGCGGGCTCACCGTCGAGCAGGTCGCCCCCGGCGACGGCGGCGCGCTCGTCAACCAGCTGATCCTCACGAAGGACTCGCCGCTGGGCGACGTCGTGTTCGGGATCGACAACACGTTCGCGTCCCGCGCGATCGACGAGGGCGTGCTCGCGCCCTACACGCCGGAGGGCCTGTCCGACTCGGCGGCCTCGTACGCCGTCGGCGACGGCGACGAGCTCACGGCGGTCGACCTCGGCGACGTCTGCGTCAACGTCGACCACGCGTGGTTCGCCGACGCCGGGATCCCGGAGCCCGTCTCGCTCGAGGACCTCGCGAAGCCCGAGTACGAGGACCTGCTCGTCGTGACCAACCCGGCGACGTCGTCGCCCGGTCTCGCGTTCCTCCTCGCGACCGTCGGCGCGTTCGGCGAGGACGGCTGGGAGGACTACTGGGCGGAGCTCCGTGCCAACGGCGTGAAGGTCGTCGACGGGTGGTCGGACGCCTACTACGTCGACTTCTCCGGCTCCGAGGGCGCCGGGCCGCGCCCGCTCGTGCTGTCGTACTCGACGTCGCCCGCGTTCACGCTCACCGAGGACGGCTCCGCGTCCACGACCGGCGCGCTGCTCGACACGTGCTTCCGCCAGGTCGAGTACGCGGGCGTGCTCGCGAACGCGAAGAACCCCGAGGGCGCGCAGCAGCTCGTCGACTTCCTCGTGAGCGAGGCGTTCCAGGCCGACGTGCCGGGGCAGATGTACATGTACCCCGCGGACGACTCCGTCGCGCTCCCCGACGGCTGGGCCGAGTTCGCCCCGCTCGCCGCCGAGCCCTTCGAGGTCGCGCCCGAGGACGTGTCGGCGCACCGCGACGAGTGGATCAAGGCATGGACGGCGACGGTCGTCGACTGACGCCCGGTCCCCGAGCGACCACGGCTCTCCCTCGCGAGGTAGAGCCGTGGTCGCGCGAGGTCGAGCCGTGGTGAGGGGCCGGGCGGTCTGGCGGGGTGGCGTCGGCCGCGGGGTGCTGTGGGGGATCGCGGCGGCGGTGCCGCTGCTGTTCCTCGGGGTGTTCTTCGCGTGGCCGGTGATCACGCTCGTGGCGCGCGGGTTCGTCGGGGACGACGGCGGCCTGGACCTGTCCGGGTTCGCGGAGGTCTTCTCCCAGCCGCGGACGTGGCGCATCCTCGGGCTGACGCTGTGGCAGGCCGTGCTCGGCACGGCGTTCTCGCTGCTGCTCGGCGTGCCCGGCGCCTACGTGCTGTACCGGTGCCGGTTCCCCGGGCGGCGGGTCGTGCGCGCGCTCGTCACCGTGCCGTTCGTGCTCCCGACCGTCGTCGTCGGCGTCGCGTTCCGGTCGCTGCTCGTGCAGGGCGGCCCGCTCGGGTTCCTGGGGCTCGACGAGACGTTCGCGGCGATCGTCGTCGCGCTCGTGTTCTTCAACTACTCCGTCGTCGTGCGCACGGTCGGCGGGCTGTGGGAGCACCTCGACCCGCGCGCCGAGCAGGCCGCCCGGGCGCTCGGCGCGACGCCGTGGCGCGCGTTCCGCACCGTGACCCTCCCGGCGCTGACGCCCGCCATCGCGAGCGCTGCGTCGATCGTGTTCCTGTTCTGCGCGACGGCGTTCGGCGTCGTGCTCGTGCTCGGCGGCATCCGCTACGGGACGATCGAGACGGAGATCTGGATCCAGACCACGCAGTTCCTCGACCTGCGCACCGCGGCGGTGCTGTCGGTCGTGCAGCTCGTGGTCGTCGCGGCGGCGCTCACGGTCGCGAACCGCACGCGGGCCCGGCGCGAGCGCGCCCTGAACCTGTCGTCCTCCGCGTCGTCCGCGCACCCGCTGCGCCTGTGGCGCGACGGCCGCCCGACGGGCGACCTCGCGCCCGCGGCGCTCACCGCGGCCGTGGTCGTCGTGCTCGTCGGGCTGCCGCTCGGCACGCTCGTCGTGCGCTCGTTCCGCGTCCCGGGCGGCGGCTGGGGGCTCGACAACTACGCGAACCTCGGCACCACGGGCGGGCGCAACGCGCTGTCCGTCACCGTGTGGGAGGCGGCGGGCAACTCGCTGCGGACGGCGGCGCTCGCGACCGTGCTCGCCGTCGTGATCGGCGGGCTCGTCGCGCTCGTGGTGTCGCGGCGCCCGCGCTCGCGGGGCGGGCGACGGGCGATCTCCGTGCTCGACTCGGTCTTCATGCTGCCGCTCGGGGTCTCCGCCGTGACGGTCGGCTTCGGCTTCCTCCTCACGCTCGACCGGCCGCTCGGCCTCGACGTCGACCTGCGCACGTCCGGCCTGCTCGTGCCGATCGCACAGGCGGTCGTCGCGATCCCGCTCGTCGTGCGGACGATCCTGCCGACGCTGCGTGCGATCGACCCGCGCCTGCGCGAGGCCGCCGCGACGCTCGGCGCCACGCCCGGGCGCGTGTTCCGCACGGTCGACGGCCCGATCGCCGCCCGCTCGCTCGGCCTCGCGGTCGGGTTCGCGTTCGCCGTCTCGCTGGGCGAGTTCGGCGCGACGTCGTTCCTCGCGCGCCCCGACAGCGCGACCCTGCCGGTCGTGATCTTCCGGCTCATCGGGCGCCCGGGGGCCGAGAACTACGGCATGGCGCTCGCGGCGAGCGTCGTGCTCGCGCTGCTCACCGCGACCGTCATGCTGCTCGCCGAGCGGTTGCGCGGCGACCGACCCGGAGGAGAGTTCTGATGGTGCAGACCGAACCCGCCCCGGCGCGCGCGGGCTCGCCGGAGCCGGCACGCCCCGACGCCGCGCCCGACGCGGTACCGGACCCCGTGCCCGGGGAGGACGCCGGGCTCGCGGTGCGCGACGTCGTCGTGCGCTATGGCGGGGGTACGCGCACGGACCCCGGCACGACGGCGGTCGCGGGCGTCACGCTCGACGTCGCGCCCGGCGAGGTGCTCGCCCTGCTCGGGCCGAGCGGCTGCGGCAAGTCGAGCCTGCTGCGCGCCGTCGCGGGGCTCGAGCCCGTCGCCTCGGGGTCGGTGTCCTGGGACGGGCGCGACCTCGCGGGCGTCCCCGTGCACCGCCGTGGGTTCGGGCTCATGTTCCAGGAGGGCCAGCTCTTCCCGCACCGCGACGTCGCGGGCAACGTCGCCTACGGGATCGCGGGGCTGCCCCGCGCCGAGCGTGACGCTCGCGTGGCCGAGCTGCTCGACGTCGTCGGGCTCGCCGGGTACGAGCGGCGCGCGGTCGCGACGCTCAGCGGGGGAGAGCGCCAGCGCGTCGCGCTCGCGCGGTCGCTCGCGCCGCGGCCCCGGCTGCTCCTGCTCGACGAGCCGCTGTCCGCGCTCGACCGCGGGCTGCGCGAGCGTCTCGCGCTCGACCTGCGCGAGGCCCTGCGGGCCACCGGCACGACGGCCGTCTTCGTCACCCACGACCACGACGAGGCGTTCACGGTCGCCGACCGCGTCGCCGTCATGGACGCCGGCCGGCTCCTCCAGGTCGCGCCGCCGGAGGACCTGTGGCGCGCCCCGGCGTCGCGCCGGGTCGCCGAGTTCCTCGGGTACCAGGCGTTCGTCCCGCGTGGTGCCGCGAGCGTGCTCGCGATCGGCCCGCGCGGGCTGCGCCTCGCCCCGGCGACCGGGGACGCCTCGGCGGACGGCACGTGGGACGCGACGGTCGTCGGCAGCGTGTTCCGCCGTGGCGCGGTCGAGGTCACGGTGGACGTCGACCTCCCCGGGACCGGCGGCGGCGCGGCCGCCCGGCTCGTGGCGCTCGCGGCGGGTGCGGCAGGTGACGACGCGGCAGGTCCGGCGCCGGGCGGCCGCGTGCGGGTCGTGGTCGACCCGGCGGGGTGCGCCGTCGTCCCGGCCTGACGGCCGCAGACGGCGCTCACAGACGGTGCTCGCGGGTCGTGCGACGGGCGAGAGAGCCGCAGCCGTCCTAGCGTCGTGTGATGAGCGACGACGTGACGGCGGGGACGCATCCCCCGGAGAAGACCGGCGGCAAGGCCGCGAAGATCCTCTACCGCCCCGTGGGGCTCGCCAGCTCGATCGTGGGCGGGCTGGTCGCGGGCCAGGTGTTCAAGCAGGTGTACAAGCGCGTCACCCCCGGGCACCGCTCGGACGCGCCCAAGCCGCTCGAGTCCGAGTACTCGCTGCGCGAGATCCTCGTCGCGTCGCTGATCCAGGGCGCGATCTTCGCCGCGGTGAAGGCGCTGATCGACCGCGGCGGCGCGCGGGCGTTCGAGCGCTGGACCGGGGAGTGGCCCGGCGACTGACGGTCAGTCCAGGCCGGCGGCGTGGACGAGCAGCGCGACCTGCGTCCGGTTCTCCAGGCCGAGCTTGAGCAGCACGTTCGACACGTGGGCCTTGACCGTCGGGACGCTGAGGAACAGGGCTGCCGCGATCTCCGCGTTCGCCGCGCCGCGGCCCAGCTCGACGGCGACGTCCCGCTCCCGGCCGGTGAGCGTGCCGAGCGCCGCCCGGGCGCGGTCGCGCTCGCCGCCCGCGTCCGCGACCGACGTCATGAGGCGCCGCGCGATCTCCGGAGACAGCACCGGCTCGCCCGCGGCCGCCGCGCGGACCGCCGCCACGATCCGCTCGGGCGGCATGTCCTTGAGCAGGTAGCCGGCCGCCCCGGCGTGCAGGGCCCCGACGACCTCCTCGTCGCTGTCGAACGTCGTGAGCACGACGACGGCGGGTGCTCCCGCCCGCGACCGGACCCGTCGCGTGGCCTCGATCCCGTCGACCCGCGGCATGCGCAGGTCCATGAGCACGACGTCGGTCGGGTGCGCGTCGAGAACGGTCGCGACCTCGGACCCGTCCGCGGCCTCGCCGACCACCTCGATGCCGTGGGCGCCGTCGAGCATGAGCCGCAGCCCCGCGCGGACGAGCGCGTCGTCGTCGACGATCACGAGCCGGGTCCGCGGCGCGTCCCGCGGGACTGCTCCGTCGTCGTGTCGATCGCTCGCACGCGGCCCGTCCCCGCGCCCACCCTGGTCGCTCACGCGTCCCACGGTAGCCGGACATCGAGGACGAACCCGTCGTCCCGCGCCCCGGCGTCGAGGGTCCCGCCGAGCAGGGCGACGCGCTCGCGCAGCCCGACGAGCCCGGTGCCCGTCCCCTCGGCGACGGCCCCGCCGACGGCGCCGCCGACCGCGACGAGGCGCGGACCGGCGTCGGACACCGTGACGCGCACCTCGCCCGCCTGTGCCGCGACGCGCAGGACGACGGGGCTGCCGGGCGCGTGCCGGCGGGCGTTCGTCAGCCCCTCCTGCGCGACGCGGAAGGCCGCGACCTCGACGGTCCGTGGCACGTCCGCCGAGCCCGACCGCTCGTAGGCGACGTCGCCGCCCGCCTCGCGCGCCTCGGCGACGAGGCGGTCGACGTCGTCGAGCGTGGGCTGGGGTGCGGGGGCGCCCTCGACGTCCTCGGGGTCGGCGCGCAGCACCCGGACGACGTCGCGCAGGTCGCCGAGCGCGGCGCTCACCCCGGCCCGGACCAGGCCCGCGGCGCGAGCGAGCTGCGCCGGGTCGGCGTCGGGGCGGTACTCGAGCGCGCCGGCCGTCGCGGCGAGGAGCGAGAGCCGATGGGCGAGGGTGTCGTGCATCTCGCGGGCGATCCGCGTGCGCTCCGCGACCCGTGCCTCGACGACGCGGCGCTCCTGCTCGCGCTCGGCGCGCCGGGCGCGGTCGCGCAGGGACCACATCAGCTGGGCCCGCGCCTGCCAGTACATGCCCCAGCCGAGCAGGGCGGCGTGCACCGCGAGGTCGCACAGGAGCCACCAGCCGAGCGGCAGCGCCTGCGGCCGCCACAGCGCCTGCACGGCGTGGCCGACGAACCCGGCGACTGCGACCGGGACCGCCGTGCGCGCCGGGTACCAGCGCGCGACCTGGAGGGTCGCGACGGTCGAGGCGGGGGTCGCCGCGCCGGAGTACGCCGAGAGCGACGCGAGCACCAGGGCGCCGAGCACGGGGGCGTTACGCGGGGACCGCGACCACAGGAGGGGGAGGGCCGCGAGGGCCAGCACCGCGACGGTGACGTCGATCGCGGGCTGCGCGCCGGCGTCGTCCTGGTCGACGATCCCGGCCGTCGCGAGCACGGTGAGCGCGGCGACGGCGAGCCACGCGACGGCGAACGTCCACCAGGGGACGAGCGGGCGGTTCCCGTCACGGCGGGCGGCGGCCGTCGCGAGGACGGGGCGTCCGGCGAGCGGAGGGCAGTCGGTCGGTGCGGTCATGCTCCGGACGCTAGGGGGCGGCGCGGCGGCCGACCACCGACCAAGGTCGGGGGTCGCCGTCCGCCGGGAGGGTCGGGGACCGACGGCGGTCGGGACGGGCGTCGACGTCCGGCCGGTGCGGCCGAGGCCGCGCCAGCGCGAGCGTGGGGGACGCCGGCACCCCGCCGGCCGCGGCCCCGGCCGCGTGAGCACGCGGCCCTCGTCGCGTGACGAAGGAGAAGTCCCATGCCCACGACGCCGACCACCTCGAACGGCACCTCCGACAGCACTTCGCACGGAACCTCGAACGTCCCCCGCCACCCCGCCTCGTCGGAGTCCGCCGCCCCGGGCGCGCGGCCCGGGACCGAGGTCGTCCCGGCCCGACGGCGCATCCCGCGCTGGTCCGTCCCGCTCGTCGCGGCGGTGGTCGCCGCCGTGGTGCTGCTCGTCGGGACGGCGCTCGGCGTCGACCCGGAGGTACGTACCGCGACCGGGACCCAGACCGTCGGCGTCGTGGCCGCGGTCGTCACGGCGCTCGTCGTCGGGTACGCCGCGTGGGGCGTGCGCGTCCTGCTCGGCCGGCTGTCAGCCCGTCGCCCCCGCCGGGGCGAGCGCGCCTGGCTCGTGACGTGCGCCGTCGTGCTGCTCGTCTCCCTCCTCGGCCCCCTCGGAGCGGTGACCCCCGGGGCGGTGGCGCTCCTCGCCGTCGAGCACCTCGCGGTCGGCGCGACCCTCGCACTGACCCTGCGCCGCTGACCCGCCGCCCGGCAACCCGCCGAACACGACATGGCGGTCGTTATCGCACGGATAACGACCGCCATGTCGTGCTCGACCGCGCGCCGTGCCGTGGTCGAGCGCGCGCGCATCGCGGGTCGGGTCAGAAGCCCGAGTTGCCGCTCCCCCGGTCGAGCGTGAAGCCCATGTCGTTGAGCAAGCCGCCGGAACCCGAACCCGACACCGTGGTGTTCGCGAACGACGCGCTGCCCGTCGCGTGGATCTCGATGCCGTACGTCCCCGACCCGGTGATGCTCACGCGGTCGAGGCTGACCTGCTGGATCGACTTCTGCCACGACACGAGGACGCCCGCGTAGGTGCTGTCGACGATCTCGACGTCCCGGACGACGATCGGGGCGTCGATCGCGTGCACGTCCGCGTAGATCCACAGCGCACCGAGCTCCGCGGGCCAGTTGGGCTCGCGGCTGCCGGTCCGGACGAGGGAGTTGCGCTGGACCGTCGTCGTGCCGCTGAACGGCACCCCGAAGCGCGTGCTGATCGCGATGCCCGCGGCGGCGTTCACCGTGTCCGCCACGACGTTGTCCTCGACCCGGTTGCCCGTCCCGCCGTACACCGCGAGGCCGTTGGCGAGCGCCGGGGCCTGCACGGTGTTGAACGCGAACACGCAGTTCGTCACCGGGCCGCCGTCGGACCACATGGCCAGGCTGTCGTCGCCGGTGTTGCGGAACGTCGACTGCACGACCCGCGAGTTCGACACGTTCGTGCGGAAGTTCACGCCGTCCGCGTAGGTGTCGCGCACGCGCAGCCCGACGGCGAGCACGTCCTTCGACCCCGGCCGCACCCACAGCGCGACCTTGGTGTGCTGGACCCAGACGTTCTGGATCAGCGTGTCGTTCGCGAAGTCGCCCTCGATCGCGGCCTGCGAGTTCGCGTCGTCCCGGACGGTCGCGTCCCCGAAGATCGCGAGGTCGGCGATGGTGACGCCGCCGCCCGTGCCGTAGAAGCCACCCTTCGAGCCGGTGCCCTGGAGCACCGAGTGCCACGGACCGGCGCCGAGCACGGTGACGCCCTGGACCTGGACGGCGTCGTTCACGTGGAACGTCCCCGCCGGGATCCACACGGGGACCCCGGCGCTCTTCGCCGCGACGACGGCGGCCCGGATCGCGGCGGTGTCGTCGCCACCGCCCGACGTCGCGCCGTGCGACGTGATCGACACCGCGCCCGCGGGCGCCGTGAGCGCCGCGGGGACGACCTCCGCCTCGACGAGGTCGACGTCGATGTACGGGACCGTCGCCGTGTCCTTGCGCAGCATGATCACCGTGCCGGCCGGGCGGTCGCCGATCGGGACGCGCAGCTCGTCGTAGTAGCGGTGCGGGCTGCCGAGCGAGAGGTCGTCGTGGAACGGGTACTCGCCGTAGACCCACGCGTGCTTCGAGGTGAGCGTCGCGTCGGTGACCTTGGTGCCGTTCGCGTAGACGCCGAGCGGCGACGTGAGCCCGCCGCCCGCGGGGGCGTCGGGGATCGAGTAGCGCAGCACGAGCCCGCTCGCGGGCTTCGTCAGGGTGATGCTGATGTGCTCGCCCGTCGCGTCGAGCCGCACCGCGCGGCGCCCGCTCGACTCCGCCTGGACGGTCCCGTAGGTGCGCGACGCCGCGAGCGCGGTGCCGTTCGACGAGCCTGCCTCGGCCTCGTACTGGGTGTACGGGGTCGTGGCGCCGCGTGCCGCGAGCGCGGTCTCGCCGGTCGCGACGAGGCTGTCGATCGCGACGTCGGCGCCGGACGTCGTCGCGCGGAGGGCGACGGTGTTGACGCCCGCGCGCAGCGGGACCTGGGCGTTCGCCGTGCGCCACCCGGAACCGGACGACAGGGTGATCGTCCCCTCGGACCGGCCGTTGACGACGAGCCCGAGCGTCCGCGCGGACCCCGAGGTGTTCGCGAAGCGGACGGTGAGCGTCTGCGCGCCGGCCGACGCCGCGGCGAGCGTCCGGACGACGCGCGCGCCGGTGGCCGTGAAACCGGTCGCGTACCCCGTGCCGGCGTAGCCCGCGATCGCGGTCGACGACGTCGCGCCGCCCGCGAGGTAGGCGGACTCCGCCTCTCCCGGTCCGTCGGCGGGCGGCTCCGGTTCCTCGGGGTCCGTCTCCGCCGCCGTCACGGTCAGGCTGTCGAGGTTGGCGTTGCCGTTGTCGGCGGTGCCGTAGGAGTACGAGATCGTGTGGTTCCCGGCGGCGAGGGTCACGCGCGTGGTGACCGTGCCCCACGTCGCCCAGCCCGACGTCGGAGCGAGCGTGACCTGCTGCGTCGCCCCGCCGTCGACCCGCACGGAGAACGTGCGCGGCGAGCCGGTGCCGTTCGCGTAGCCCAGGGCCAGGTCGTACGAACCGGCGGACGGCGTCGCGACGGCGAACGTCACCGTCGCCGAGCCCCGGTTCGCGTCGGTGAAGCCGCCGACGAACCCGCTCCCGGTGTACCCGGCGTGCTCGGTGGACACGACCGCGCCGCCCGCGAGCGCCGCCTGCTCCGCCTCGAACAGCGGCCCCGTCCCGGGCCCAGAGCCGGGCGAGGCCGGCGTCACGTCGAGGTGGTCGAGGTTGACGTTGCCCGAGTCGGACGAGGCGAACCGGTACGCGACGGAATGGCTCCCGGCGGTCAGCTCGACGCTCGTCGAGACCGTGCCCCAGGCGCCCCAGCCCGCCGTCGCGGGGAGCGTCACCTGCTGCGGGGCGCCCCCGTCGAGGACGAGGCTCAGGGTCTTCGGCGCGGTCGTGCCGTTGGCGTAGCGCAGCGTGAGCGTGTGGGTCCCCGCGGTGCTCGCCGTGACGGCGAACGCGGTCGCGGCGGCTCCCTTGTTGCCGTCGGTGTACCCGCCGACGAAGCCGTTGCCGGTGTACCCCGCGTGCTCGGTCGACACGACCGCTCCGCCGGACAGCGTCGCCGTCTCCGCCTCGTAGCGGGTGGTCGCGGCGCTCGCGGGCGCGACGACGGCGCCGACCAGCGTCGCGACGAGCGCGCTCGTCGTCAGCGCGGCGAGCGCACGGGCGAGGTGTCGGGGTGCTCGGCGTCGGCCGCCGTGCCCGGGAGGTGCGGTCGTGCGGGTGGTGCGCGCTCGCGGCGGATGGGGTGCAGCGTGCTCGAGGATGAGACGCACGGGTGTCTGCTTCCTGTCGGGAGCCCGCCCTCGTTGGCGGGCTCGGGGCGACGCAGGCCCTCGGGGAGCATCCGCACCGATGCCGACCGTTGAGGTTTATCGCTAAACCTGCGCCGTGGTCCTGAACCTACCACCGGATTCGACGCCGTGGCCAGTACCGAGCCGTCCGCTCTGGACCGATGAGTTCTGGCGAGCTCCACCGTCGATCCCGACATCGACCCACCATCCCGACCGGAAGGCCAACCATGACCGCGACGCTCGTGTCCACCCTGTTCCTCTCGCTCGACGGCATCGCCGAGATCGACCCGGCGTGGCACTTCCCGTACTTCGACGACAACATGGCGGCCGCCGTCGACGAGGACTACCAGGACGTCGACGCGCTGCTCCTCGGGCGGGTCACGTACGACAGCTTCGCCGGCGCATGGCCCGAGCGGGAGACGGCGGGGGGCGAGGACGCGTCGTTCGCGGCGCGCCTCGGCGACATGCGCAAGATCGTCGCGACGCGCGGCGACCAGGAGCTCGGCTGGCGGCACGTCGAGCGGGTCGACGGCGACCTCGTCGAGGCCGTGCGCGCGCTCAAGGAGGAACCGGGCCTGGGCAAGGTGCTCGTCGCGGGGTCGATCTCGGTCGTCCGCCAGCTCCTTGCCGCCGGGCTGCTCGACGAGCTGCGGCTGCTCGTCCACCCCGTCGCGGCGCGCACGGGCGAGCGGCTCTTCGACGAGGGCGAGCCGTACTACCCGCTCACGCTCCTGCGGTCGGAGACCTACCCGACCGGCGTCGTGCGCCTGGTCTACGCGCCGGCCGAGCCGCCGGCGGAGGTCACCTACGACGACGTCGCGGACAAGGTGCCGTCCGGCGACGCCTGACGCGCGACCGCCACCACGGCGACGTCGTCCTCGCGGCCGGCGTCGTCGAACGCGGCGACGAGGCGGTCGCACAGGACGGCGGGGGCGACGCCCGCGTTCTCGGAGGCGACCCGCGCCAACCGGTCGAGGGCGTCGACGAGCGACCCGCCGCGGCGCTCGACGAGCCCGTCGGTCACGAGCACCAGGAGGTCGCCCGGCCGCAGGACGTCGTGGTGGGCCGGGCGGTCGTCGGGGCTGGCCACCCCGAGGAGCCGCGAACCGGACTTCGCCCGGTCGACGGTGCCGTCGCCACGGACGAGGAACGCGGGCAGGTGCCCGGCGTCGGTGAGCTCCAGCGCACCGGAGGCCGGGTCGAGCACGCACACGCACACCGTGGCGAACTCGGGGTGGTCGTCGCGCAGCGCCGCGTTCAGCAGGTCGAGCGCCGTGGCGGCCTCGTGCCCCTCGCGCAGGTACGCGCGGAGCGTCATGCGCACCTCGGCCATCACGGTCGCGGCGCGCAGCGAGTGGCCCTGCACGTCGCCGATGACCACGGCGACGCGCCCGTCAGGGAGGTCGAAGGCGTCGTAGAAGTCGCCGCCGACGTCGAGGCGTGCGTCCGACGCCTCGTACCGCGCCGCCACCTCCACCCCGCCCCGCACGCGGAGGCCGGCCGGCAGGAACGCGCTCTGGAGCGCGAGGGCGATGCGGTGCTCCTCGGTGAACGTCCGCAGGTTCGCGAGGGCGACCGTCACCGCCTCGGCGAAGCGACCGGCGGCCTCGAGCTCCTCGTCGGCGAGCGGCTCGTCACCGACCTCGATACCGAGCCCGCCGACGAGCGCCCCGGTGCCGTCGACGAGCCAGAAGGTGAACCACGACGAGCGACCGACCCCCGCCTCGGCCAGGAGCGGCCGCCACGGAGAGGGCACCTCGTCCGGCCCGAACAGGGCGGACGTCGCGCCCGTCGGCGGCAGGACCGCCGTCGGCCCCCGACCACGGACGAGCGCGGCGCCCTCCGTCGTGCACACGGAGCGCAGCACGACGCCGGCCTCGGCGACGACCATCGAGACGACCGCACGGCCGAGGACCGCGCACGCGCCGCGCGCCGCGTGGTCGGCGACGGCCTCCGGCGACCGGGCCTCGTGGAGCGGGACGAGCGCGTCCGTGAGCGCCTCGAGCCGCCGCGCCGTGCGGCCCGCGCCGCGCTGCGCGTCCACGCGTCGGCACAGGGCGCTGATGGTCGCCAGGAACTCGTCGCGGTCGAGCGGCTCCGGCAGGTAGGCGTCCGCCCCGCCCTCGAGGCCGGCGGTGCGCGCCGCCGCGTCGACGTCGGTCGCGGACACGTGCAGGACCGGCACGTGGGCCGTCGCCGGGTCCGCCTTGAGCCGGCTGCACACCTCGCGGCCCGGGATGTCCGGGAGGTTGACGTCGAGGACGACCGCGTCGACGTGCGCCGCCGCCTGGGCCAGCGCCTCACTCCCCGTCGCGGCCTCGACGACGTCGAACCCGGCGCGGCGGAGCCAGCTCGCCATGACGTAGCGGTGCGCGTGCGTGTCGTCGACCACCAGCACGGTGCGTTCGGCGCTCATCGGGCGCTCACCTCCCGGCGCAGGGTCGCGACGAGGCGGTCACGGTCGATGCCCGACTTCGCGAGGAACGGTGCGTCACCGATTCCCGCGGGGGCAGGCGCGCTCGACATGAGCACCGTCGCCGTCGCGGGGTAGAGGCCCTGGATCGTCGACCGGAGGGTCAGCCCGTCCGTCCCCGGGAGGCACACGTCGAGGAGCGCGACGTCGGCCGCGCCGTCGTGCAGGAGCGCCAGGGCGTGCGACGCGTCGTGCGCGACGCTGACCCGCGCCGCGTCGTCGCGGAGCATCGAGGAGACGACCGAGGCGTAGGCCCGGTCGTCGTCGACGACGAGCACGTGCCCGAGGCCGCCGTCCGCCTCGTCGGGCTCGGGCCGCGCGTCCTGCGGGACCGCGTCGTCGACGGACAGCGACGGGAGCCGGAGCGTGAACACGCTCCCCTCCCCGGGGCGCGACGTCGCGACGAGCGTCCCCCCGAGCGCCTCGGAGGTCCGGCGCGCGTACGGCAGCCCGAGGCCCGTGCCCCGCACGGTCGGCTGGAGGCGGTTGGGGACCTGGACGAACTCCTCGAACACGGCGTCGAGCTGGTCCGCGGGGATGCCGAGACCGGTGTCGTGGACGTCGAACCGCACGACCTCCCCGTCGGCCTCGGCACGGAGCACGACCTCACCGTGGTCCGTGAACTTCACGGCGTTCGTGAGCAGGTTGCGCAGCACGCGGGACAGCAGCCGGCGGTCGGTGACGAGCACGAGGCCGGTTGCGGCGACGGTCCGCAGCGCGACGCCGGGGCGCACCACGGGAAGAGTCGTCCCGCGCAGCTCGTCGAGCAGCTCCGCCACGTCCACCCGGCTGGGCGCGACGTCCTCGTGCCCGGCCTCGGCGCGCGCGAGGTCGAGCAGCTCGTCGACGAGGGTGAGGAGCGTCGCCGCGCTCTCCCGGAGGAACCCCACCTGCTGGGTCTGCTCGCCGTCGAGGTGGGAGTCGACGAGCAGCGAGGTCAGCCCGAGGATCGAGTTCACGGGCGAGCGGAGCTCGTGGCTCACGTTGCGCAGGAAGCGCGTCTTCGCCTCGTTCGCGGCGGCGAGCTCGCGACCGCGCTCGTCGAGCTCGGCGTAGAGCGCGACGACGCCGGTGTTGGTCTCCTCGAGCTCCGAGGAGAGCTGGTCGTACATCGCGAGGACGCCCCGGTTCGTCTCCTCCAGCTCCACGTTGAGGCGCCGCTGCTCCTCCTGCTGGCGGGTGAGCTCGTCGAGGGTGCGGACCAGCTCCGCGTTCTGGACGCGCAGCTCGTCGACCGCGTCGGCCACGTGCGCGGCCGCGGTAGACCGCCGCACGGCCGCGAGCGTCGCCTCGTCGGTCCGCGCGGTCGCGGGGAGCGACTTGGTGAGCAGGACGCGCGTCCCGGTCGGGTCGACCTCGAGGCCACGGACGAGCCGGCGCGCCGCGGGGATGCCGCCGTCGCTCGAGTCGCCCTCGACGAGGAACGGCGTGCCGGCCACGATCTCGGCGCGCAGCGTCGCCTGGGGAAGACCGGGCAGGACCCCGACGACGACGTCCGCGGTGCCGGAGGCGACGGCGGACCGGCCGATCTCGGACAGCGCGGTCGCGACGCGCACCTGGTCCTGGGTGTCGAGCCCGAGCCGGTGGCAGATCTCCCGGCCTGCCCGGCGCAGCGCGATGACGTCGGAGTCGGAGCGGAGCTGGGTGACGAGCAGCGTCGTGCTCATGCCGCCTCCCGGCCGATCGGGAGCACCGCCACGCACGAGTCGTCCCGGCGCACCGCGTGGTCGCGCAGGACGACGCCCGCGACGACGAGCGGCGAGCGGGTCGCGAGCCCCGGGTAGTCGGCGAGCGACCACCGGGCGGTCAGCCCGTCGCTGTGCAGCACGACGACGTCCCCGGCCTCGACCGGGTAGGTGGTCTCGCGCAGCGGGCGTCCCCGGGTGCCGGCGATGCCGGGATAGCTCACGAGCCCGCGCGCCCGGTCGCCGTGGACGGCCCCGGCGATGTTGCCCAGGCCCGCGTACCGCAGCACACCGCCCCCGGCTGCCTGGGCGACGGCGACGGCGGCGCCGCGCGTGCCGCCGAGCGCCGCGTGCACGCGCTCGAGGAGGGCGACGGCCGACCCGGCCGGCGCGTCGAGGAACGCCCGCACGGCGGCGCCCGACGCCGCGGCGGCGAGCGGGCCGTGCCCCAGGCCGTCGGCGACGAGGAGGCTGGGGACGCCGTCGTCGTGGCGCACCGCGAGCGCGTCCCCGCACACCGACTGGCCCGTCATCGGCCGCGTGACGCCCGTGGGCTCGGCGAGCCCCACCACCGCCCCGTGCGCGGCGAACGTCGCCGCGATGACCGTCCCGCGGCCCGGTGACGTCCACGCGTCCCACGACGACGCGAGCCGCGGCAGCGTGCCCAGGCCGATGCCGAGCGTGCCGCGGCTCGAGACGCCGTCGCGCATGGCGGCGCCGATGTCCCGCATGCCCGGGCCGGAGTCGACCGCGAGCACCTCGAGCGCGGTGTCGTCGCCGGTGCGTCGCACGCGGACCAGCATCGAGCCGGACCCGGCGTGGCGGCACTGGTTGGTCGCGAGCTCTGAGACGACGAGCCCGATCTCGGCCGCGCGGTCGTCGTCGAGGCCGAGGCTCCGGGCCACGGTGCTCGCGCCGCGGCGCACGCTCCCGACCGCCGACGGGTGGTCGACGGTGTACCAGGTGCCGTCCTCGACGACGCTGCGGCGCTCGTCGGGACGGTCGGGGGCGGGGATCATCGGGACCAGGTCGCGATCTCGACGCGGGTGCCCGCGCCCGGTGCCGTGTCGATCGCGAAGTGCTGGACGAGCCGGCGCGAGCCCGACAGACCCAGGCCGAGCCCGCTCCCGCTGGTCCAGCCGTCCGTGAGCGCGAGGTCGAGGTCCGGGATGCCCGGGCCTTCGTCCGAGAAGACGGCGCGCACGCCGGTCCGCGCACCCTCGGTGACGAGCTGGACCTCGGCCTCGCCGCCCCCGCCGTAGACGAGCGTGTTGCGCGCGAGCTCGCTGGCCGCGGTGACGAGCTTGGTCTGGTCGACGAGCGACAGGCGTGCCTGCTGCGCGAGCGTGCGGACGAGCTGGCGGACCCGGACGACGTCGGAGTCGGTGCGCACGGGCACGCGCTCGGCCGTCGCGGCCGGCGGGGTCGTCGTCGTCATCTCTCCTCGCGCTCGGCGGCGGCGAGGAGCACGTCCTCGGCGGACCGCTCCTCGGGCGCGAGGAGCGCGAGGCCGCGCTCGACGTCGAGAGCCGTGCGGACGTCGCCGAGCGACAGCCCGAGCTCGACCATGGTGATCGCGACGGCGGGGCGCATCCCGACGACGACGGTCGTCGCGTCGAGCACGTGGGAGATGCCCGCGACGGACGCGAGCATGCGCCCGATGAAGGAGTCGACGATCTCCAGCCCGGAGATGTCGATGATCACGCCCCGCGCTCCGGTGTCCGTGATCCGCTGGGCGAGGTCCTCCTGGAGCCGCAGGGCGGTGTCGTCCTGGAGATCGACCTGGATCGAGACGAGGAGCGTGGAGCCGATCTTGAGGATGGGGACGGCGTCGGTCATGCCGGGAGCCCGGTCCGCCGGGTGTCGCGGCCGGCGCGCAGCGCGTCCACGAGCGCGTCCGCGAGGCTCGCGCGCGTGCGGATGTCGCCGAACTCGATGCCGAGCGCGACGATCGTCTGGGCGATCTGCGGGCGGATGCCGCTGATCGTGCACTCGGCGCCCATGAGGCGTGCGGCGACGACCGTCTTGAGCAGGTGCTGCGCGACCTGGGTGTCCACCGCGGGGACACCCGTGATGTCGATGATCGCGTGCTCGCTGCCCGTGTCGACGAGCGTGTTGAGCAGCTTCTCCATGACGACCTGCGTGCGCGCCGAGTCGAGCGTGCCGACGAGCGGCACCGCGACGATGCCCTCCCAGAGCTTCACGACGGGCGTCGAGAGCTCGAGGAGCTGCTCGGCCTGCTCGGCGATGATCGCCTCGCGCGCCGCGGCGAACGTCTCGAACGTGAAGAGGCCGAGCTGGTCGACCAGGCGCAGGAGCGGGGTGACGTCGGTGTCGGCGTCCGTCGCCGCGGCGAGCCGGTACAGGCCCTCCTTGAGCGCGAACACGCCGATCGCCGTCTCGCGCGGGGTGAACCCGAGGCGGGCGCGCGCGGAGGAGACGTCGGCGAGGATGCCGCGGAGCTGGTCGAACGCGGCGTCGGACAGGCTGACGCCGCCCGAGCGCAGGCCGTCGAGGAGCGCGTCGAGGATCTCGCCCTGCTCCCGCTCGAGCTCGCCGCGCGAGGTGCGGCCGTGCAGCTCGTGCGCGGCGGCCTCGAGCCAGGCGCTGCGCACGTCGTCGGCGTGCTCCGTCAGGAGGTGGGCAAGGGTCTCGGGTGTGGCGGCGTCGGCCATCGGTGTCCTTCCGGGTTGAACGACGCCGAACGGGCTCGCGGCTGTCGCGCCGTCAGTGTACGCAGGGCGCGCGCACACGCAGCACGGCCGGAGGTCCGTCGTCCCGTGGACGACGGACCTCCGGCCGTGCTCGACGGGAGGCGGGTCAGCTGCGCAGGTCGAGGTACCGGTCGATGAGGGCCGCGGTGGACGGGTCCTGCGCCGCGAGGGCGTCCTCGTCGCCCGCGACGGCCGGCGCGATCTCGAGCGCGAGCTTCTTGCCGAGCTCGACGCCCCACTGGTCGAAGCTGTCGATGCCCCACACGACGCCCTGGACGAACGTGATGTGCTCGTAGAGCGCGATGAGCTGGCCCAGGACCGACGGCGTGAGCGCGGGGGCGAGGATCGACGTCGTCGGGCGGTTGCCCGGGAAGGTGCGGGCGCTCACGAGCTCCTCCGCCGTCCCCTCCGCGCGGACCTCGTCCGCCGTCTTGCCGAAGGCGAGCGCCTTGGTCTGCGCGAAGAAGTTCGCGAGGAACAGCCCGTGGACGTCCGCGCCGGGCTGGACCGCGCCGCCGTCGCCGACGTCGTCCGTGAGCGGGTGCGCCGGGTTCGCGACCGCGATGAAGTCCGCCGGGATGAGGCGCGTGCCCTGGTGGATGAGCTGGTAGAACGCGTGCTGGCCGTTGGTGCCGGGCTCGCCCCAGAAGATCTCGCCCGTCTCGGTCGTCACGGGTGAGCCGTCCCAGCGCACGCGCTTGCCGTTGGACTCCATGGTGAGCTGCTGGAGGTAGGCCGGGAAGCGGTGCAGGTACTGCGCGTAGGGGAGCACCGCGTGCGTGTGGGCGTCGAGGAAGTTGACGTACCAGACGTTGAGCAGGCCCATGAGGACGGGCACGTTGCGCTCGAACGGCGTGCGGCGCACGTGCTCGTCGATCGCGTGGAAGCCCGCGAGCAGCTCGGCGAAGCGGTCCGGGCCGATCGCGATCGCGAGAGACGTGCCGATCGCGGAGTCGACCGAGTAGCGCCCGCCGACCCAGTCCCAGAACCCGAACGCGTTGGCCGGGTCGATGCCGAACGCGGCGACCTTGTCGAGCGCGGTCGAGACGGCCACGAAGTGCTGCGCGACGGCGGCCTGGCGAGCCTCGTCCGTGTCGTCGAGAGCGCCGACCGCGGCGAGCTCCGTCCACAGCCAGTCGCGCGCGAGGCGCGCGTTCGTCAGGGTCTCGAGCGTGCCGAAGGTCTTGGACGCGACGATGAAGAGGGTCGTGCGCGGGTCGAGGCCCGCGGTCTTCTCCGCGACGTCCGTCGGGTCGATGTTCGAGACGAACCGGACCTCGATGTCCTGGTGCTTGTACGGCAGCAGCGCCTCGTACGCCATGACGGGGCCCAGGTCGGAGCCGCCGATGCCGATGTTCACGACCGTGCGCACGCGCTCGCCCGTGACGCCCGTCCACTCGCCCGAGCGGACCTTGTCCGCGAACGCGTAGACCTTCGCGAGCTCGGCGTGCACGTCCGCGTCGACGTCCTGCCCGTCGACGACGAGGTGCTCGTCGTCACCCAGCGGGGTCGGCCGGCGCAGGGCCGTGTGCAGGACGGCGCGGTCCTCGGTGACGTTGATGTGCTCGCCCGTGAACATCGCCTCGAGGCGGTCGTCGAGGCGGACCTCCTCGGCGAGGCGCACGAGCAGCTCGAGCGTCTCCTCCGTGACGAGGTTCTTCGACAGGTCGACCGTGAGGTCGGCGGCCTGGTGCGTGAGGCGGCGCGCGCGGTCCGGGTCGGCCGCGAACCAGGTGCGCAGGTCCGGCTCCACGGTGTCGCGGTGCACGGTCAGCGCGGTCCAGGACGGCGTGGTGGTGGGGTCGATCGGCGGCGGCACGGGCTGCGAGGTCATGACCACCAAACTACTGACCGACGTCGGCGCACGCCCACCCCGACCGTCCCGCGGTCGATGGTCCGGTGGCCTGACGAACGGCCGCCGTCGGTCCCTGGACTCGGCTCCGGGCGAGCGTGGGCGCCCCGCGCGACGATGGTCGGTGTGCGCCGCGCGGCGCGCACCGGACGGCGACGGCGCCGCCGGGCCACCGACGGAACACCGGAGGAGGGGACCATGGCCGAGGTCGTGCTGTTCCACCACGTGCAGGGACTGACCGAGGGCGTGCGGACGATCGCGGAGTCGCTGCGGGGCGCGGGGAACGTCGTGCACACGCCGGACCTGTTCGAGGGGCGCACGTTCGCGACCCTCGACGAGGGGATGGCGCACGTGCAGGAGCTGGGCTTCGGCACCGTCCTGGAGCGCGGGCGCGCCGTCGCCGACGGCTACGACGCGGGCGTCGTCTACGCGGGGATCTCGCTCGGCGTGCTCCCCGCGCAGATGCTCGCCCAGACGCGCGCCGGGGCGAAGGGCGCGGTGCTGCTCGAGGCGTGCGTGCCGGTCTCGGAGTTCGGCGAGGCGTGGCCCGACGCCGTCCCCGTCCAGGTGCACGGCATGGACGCCGACCCGTCGTTCGCGGGGGAGGGCGACCTCGACGCCGCGCGCGAGCTCGTGGACTCCACGCCCGACGCCGAGCTGTTCGTCTACCCCGGCGACCGGCACCTGTTCACCGACCCGGGCCTGCCGTCGTACGAGCCGGAGGCCGCCGCGCTCGTCACCGAGCGGGTGATCCGCTTCCTCGACGGCATCCGCTGAGCGGCCGACGTCGCGGCGGCCTCCGGGGTCAGGAGGTCTCGCCGGGCTGCTGCCCGGGCGCTCCGGCGGGTGCCGCGTCGAGCACGAGCTGCCACTCGGCGTCGACGCTCGCCGGCGCGAAGCCGAGCGCGACGTTGATCGCGAGCATGTGCGCGTTCTCCTGCGCGTTCCACGTGTGCACCCGGCGCGACGACGGCCGCGCCCGCGCGAGCTCGTCGAGCACGGCGACCTTGACGAGCATGCCGAGGCTGCGGCCGCGGTGCTCCCGGAGCACGAGCGTGTCGTACTGGAGCACGACCTCCGGCCGGTCGCGCGGGTACGCCACCATCGAGAACGCCGCGAGCGTGCCCGACGCCGCGTGCTCCGCCGCGGCGATGACGTAGCCCTGGCCGCGGTCGAGGATCTCCTGGGACGTCGTCCGGACGCGCTCGGCGTCCCACGGGTCCTCCTCGAGGTCGAGCCCGCCGCTCGGGGCGTCGGTGCTCATGCGCGTCTCGAGCACCGCGAACTGGTCGATCCACTCCTCGGGGACCGCGTCCGTCCACACGTGCACGCGGTAGCCGTCGGACCGCTCCGTCGCCGCCGCGCGCAGCGGGTCGAGCACCTCGGAGGCGACCGGGAGGTCGAGCACCGAGTGGCGCATCACCTGCTCGAGCGTGAACCCACGCCGCAGCGCGAACGTCGTCCCGTCGTCGTGCGCCGGGACGCGGCCGCTGCCCGTCGGGGCCTCCAGCGCGCCCGGCCCTGGCGGCGGCTCCGGCGCGAACGACGAGTCGGACTGGACGACGCGCCGCCCCTCCGCGCGCGCGACGGCCAGCGCCGCGTCCCACAGCGCGGAGCCGACGCCGCGGCGCCGGTGCGCGGGATCGACCCCCACGTAGACGACCGCCACGTGCGTGTTGCCCTGCTGCGGGAGCGCCACCATCGACCGCCCGACGACGTCCTCGGGCCGGGGCGTCGTGCCGTCCGGGGCGTCGTCGAGCACCGCGACCCAGCGCAGCACGCGGCGGTAGCCGGGGCTCGCCACCGTGCCCGCGACGGTCGCCGCGTCCAGGGCGAGGTCCGTGTGGCCGTGGATCGCACGGTCGATCGCGTCGCCCACCCGGACCGTGCCGTGGACGGCCCAGGCGTCCGGCGCGTCGAGGCTCCCCGGGACGGGCTCGATGCGCACGCGCACGTCGCGCGGGGTGGTGGTGGTCGGTCCTGCCTGCGGTGCGGTCACACGCCGTCCTTCGGGGTCGTCCTGCGCTGCCATGCGGCCCACACGCCCGCGGGCCGGAACCCGAGCGCGACGTTGATCGCGAGCATGTGGTCGTTCTCCTGCGCGTTCCAGGTGTGGACGCGCCGGGTCGCGGGGCGCTCGCGGGCGAGCGCGTCGAGGTTGGCCACCTTGACGAGCATCCCGAGCCGGCGCCCGCGGTGCTCGCGGAGCACGAGGGTGTCCTCCTGGAACGCGAAGTCGTCGTGCTCGCGCGGGTACAGGAAGACGGTGAACGCGGCGAGCGTGCCGGTCGGCACGTGCTCCGCGGCGCTCAGGAGGAAGCCGTTCCGCTTCTCGACCTGCTCGCCCACCCAGGTGCGCACGCGCCGCGCGTCCCACGGGTCCTCGCCGTAGTCGACGCCTCCCGTCGGCGGGTCGGTGCTCATGCGGGTGAAGAGCACGGCCACCTGGTCGAGCCAGACGTCGGGGACCTCGTCGGTCCAGGTGTGCACCCGGTAGTCGGAGCCGGCGTGCTCCCGGGCGTCGGCGCGGTGCGCGTCGAGGGTCTCGGGGGCCACCGGGAGGTCGAGCACGGAGTGGCGTTCGACCTGCTCCAGGGCGTACCCGCGCGCGCTGAGGAAGCGCGGGCCGGGGGCGTCGGCGGGGACGCGGCCGGCGCCGGTCGTGGCGGCGAGCGCGCCCGGGCCCGGCGGAGGCTCCTCGCCGTGCGAGGTGTTCGAGAGGAGCACGGTGCGCCCGGCGTCCGCGCCGAGACGCTCGGCGAGCGCGAGCAGGGGAGTCCCGATGCCGCGCCGGCGCTCGGACGGCCGGACGAGCACGAAGGCCTCGCTCAGCCGCTCGTTGCTCGTGGTGGGGTGGAGCACGAACAGGTGCGCGACGACGTCGGGCACCGTGGGCGGGACGCCCTCGGCGATCAGGGCGCGGGCGGCCGCGGAGCGCACCACGACGAAGCGGCGCTTGGCCGCGTACTCCTGGTGGTCCATGCCCGAGAGCACGTCCCGGGACCGGAGCGCGAGGTCGTCGTAGCCGTGGACCTCGAGCTCGTGCTCGCGCTCGAGGTCCGCGACGGCGTGGTACGCCCACGCGGCGGGGTCGTCGAGCGACGCGGGGTGCGGGGCCTCGACGAGCGTGTACCCCTCGGGGAGGGACACCTCGGGGGCGGTGCGGGCGACGCTGCTCATGCCGTCCAGCGTCACCGCGCCGGCCGCCGATGTCCACGTCTTTTGGGACGACGACGGCCCGGGCTCCCGCAGGAACCCGGGCCGGGTGCGCCGCCGGTCGCGGCGGTCGTCGGTGCCCTACTTGTGCGCCGAGCGACGGGCGATCGCGCCCCAGATGAGCAGCACGAGCAGCGAGCCGACGAAGGCCCAGAACCAGGTGGTGAGCGAGAAGAACTCGTCGTTGGCGTCCGCGCCGAACAGCGCGCCACCGATCCATCCGCCGAGGAGGGCACCCAGCACACCCACGATCAGCGTGACGATCCAGCCCCCTGCTGCCTTGCCCGGCAGGATGGCGCGTGCGATCGCGCCCATGATGAGGCCGATGAGGATCCATCCGATGAAGCTCATCCCTGTCTCCGTTCTCTGGGGGACGAAACAGTCATAGCGGGCAACTACCCCGTATGCCTGACTTCACGGTGGCACGGCGCGAGGCGGTTCGCACGCCGGGCGCCCTCCCCGTGGTCGTTAGGCTCGGAGGATGGCGACGACCGAGGCGACGAGCGCGCGTGTCGACAGCTGGCTGTGGGCCGTCCGGGTGTTCAAGAGCCGCTCGCAGGCGACCGCGGCGGTCAAGGCCGGGCACGTGCGGGTCAACGGAGAGCGTGCGAAGCCGGCGACGGGCGTCAAGGTCGGCGACCGCGTCGTCGTGCGCGGCGGCCCCGCCGAACGGATCCTCGTCGTCGAGAAGGTGCTGGTGAAGCGCGTCTCCGCGCCGCTCGCCGCGCAGGCCGTGATCGACCAGAGCCCACCCCCGCCGCCCCGGGAGCTCGCCGTGCGCGTCGCCGTCCGCGAGCGCGGCGCCGGCCGCCCGACGAAGCGGGAGCGCCGCGACCTCGACCGCCTCCGCGGCCGCGGCTGACCCCGGTACACCGAGTGCTGCGTCTGCGCTCGAACGATGCGTTCACGGACGCAGCGCTCGAACGCAGACGCAGCACTCGACTGTCGCCCTCAGTGCAGACCGGGGCGCGCGACCTGGGGCACCGTCCTCAGGGCGGGGACCATCCGCCGGACGCGGTCGGCGACCTGCTGCTCGCTGCGCACGAGCGGAACGATGGCAGCGCCGCCGTGGCGATGCGGACGCCCTGTGGACAGAGCGGTCCTGTGGTCGGCGCAGACGACCGGAGGTGGGCCGAACCGAGCCGGGAGCGAGAGATGCGTCAGCGGCCGACGGATGCGTCCCCGGACGCATCCGTCGGCCGCTGACGCAGCGTTCGGTGGGTCAGGTCAGCAGGCGCCGAGGTCCTTCCAGACGCCCCACTGGCCGCTCTGGGCGGGGTTCTCGCCCGTCGTCCACCACTTGGCCTGGTAGTTGCGGCCGTCGTGCGAGACGTTCGCGCCGCCGAGGTACACCCCTCCTGCGGTCCACGCCGGCGCCGTGCAGTTGCCGGGCTCCGGGTCGGTGGGCTCGGGGTCCGGGTCGCCCGGGTCGGTGCCGCCGGCGCCGATCTTCAGGTCCACGCAGTTGTAGAACGCGTTCACCGTGTTCGAGACGTTCCAGCGCGCGAGGATCGTGTGGTTGCCCTCGGGCAGGCCGGTCAGCGTGTGGGAGATGTTGCTCGGAGGCTGGGCGCCGCCCTGGTTGAACGTCTTGAACAGCACGCCGTCGACGAAGTACTCCCACGTGCTCGTGTTGTGCGCCGCGGTGAGGTTCCACTGGAACGTCACCGACGTGCCGGTCTGCGTGCGCGGCCACGGCTTGCTCGTGTCGTCGAGGATGCTGAACCCGCTGCCGCCGGAACACTTCATCGAGCCCTTGGGGGCCTCGACGGACTGCGGCTCGTACTTGATGCCTCCGCAGTCGAAGGACGTGGTGCCCTTCGCGCAGTGGTCCTGCCGGCTCGGCGGGGACGTGATCCAGCCGTGCGCGCTCGCGCTGGGGGCGATCGCCACGGGGGCGATGATCGCGACCGCGCCGACGACGGCCGCCAGGAGTACCGCTCTCAGTCTTCGCATGAGTTGTCTCGCTCTCCATCCGGTGGTGCATGGGTCCTGCGGCGCGCTTCGTCGCGGGCCGCTCTCGGATCGGGCACTTTCGACGCTACGAAACGTGAGGAGTGCGGACAATTGGGCAAAGCCCGTACGTGCTTCCGCGTACCCGGCGCGCCTTCCACCCCCGGCACGCACGACGGCGGGTGCCCTCGCCCGTACGGACGAGGACACCCGCCGTCGCGGGGTTCAGCGGGTCAGCAGGCGCCGATCAGCTTCCACGGACCCCATGCCTCGGAGCCGGGGACGTTGTTCTGCGTCCACCACTTCGCCTCGTAGATGTTGCCGGCGTGCGAGATCTTCGCGCCGCCCGTGTAGACGGAGGTCGACGACCACGCCGGGTCGGTGCAGGTGCCCGGCTGGCCACCACCGGGGTTCTCACCCTCGCCGCCGCCGGGGTTCTCCCCGCCGCCGGGGTTGGTGCCGTCGGCCGTGACGGTCAGGTCGACGCAGTTGTAGAACGCGTTCACCGTGTTCGACACGTTCCAGCGAGCGAGGATCGTGTGGTTGCCGAGCGGCAGGCCCTTCAGGGTGTGCGAGATGTCCTTGGGCGGCTGGACGCCGCCGCCGTCGAACGTCGCGAAGAGCTGGCCGTCCACGAAGTACTCCCACACGCTCGTCGCGTGGTTCGCGGTGAGGTTCCACTGGAACGTCACGTCGCGGCCGGTGGTCGTGCGCGGCCACGGCTTGCTCGCGTCGTCGAGGATCGCGTAGCCGCTGCCGCCGGAGCACTTCATCGAGCCCTTGGGGGCCTCGACGGACTGCGGCTCGTACTTGATGGACCCGCAGTCGAAGGACGTGGTGCCCTTCGCGCAGTGGTCCTGCCGGGAGGCCGGAGAGGTGATCCAGCCGTGCGCCGAGGCGCTGGGGGCGATCGCGATCGGGGCGATGATCGCGGTCGCGCCCACGACGGCGGCGAGGAGCGCCGCGCGAAGTCGCTTCATGGGGGACTCGCTTCCTGTGTCGAGGAGGGCCGACACCGTGCGGAGCCCGCACCGTCGGCCGTGACGGGGTGGACCGTAGGCAGCCGGACGACGTCCGCTCAACGACTACGCACGACCGCTGCCGGGTACGGGAAGTCCCGTACCCGGCGGGTCGATTCGCCGGGATCGTGCGCCTGCGCGGTCGAGCGTGCTCCCGCCGACGTGCCCGGTCGGGCGCCTGGGCGGGTGAAACCATGTGGGGACCACGTAGCCCCGGGGACGCTCCGACGCCGAGCCCGGGTCGAGAGATGCGTCTGCGGTCGACCGATGCGTTCGGGGACGCATCCGTCGACCGCGGACGCAGCGTTCGGTGGGTCAGGCGGCGGCCGCGTCCTCCTCGCGCAGGCGCGGCTCGGTGCGCAGGGCTGGGCGGAGGCCGGACTTGTCGGCGTAGAAGGCGCGCACGACGTCCATGTCGGCGCGCACGTCGCCCGAGAGCTCGATCGTCGGGCCGAGGCCGGTCGTCATGGTGGTGCGGTCGACGTACCCGAGGGTCACCGGCAGGTGCGCCTCGCGCGCGATCCGGTAGAAGCCCGACTTCCAGTACGACCCCGCGCCGCGCGTGCCCTCGGGCGTCACGACGAGCGAGAACACCTCGCCGGCCTGGAGGCGCGCGACGACGTCGGCCACGACCCGGCTCGGGTCGCGCCGGTCGACGGGGATGCCGCCGAGCGCGCGCATGAGCGGCCCGGCCGGGCCGGCGAACAGCGTGTGCTTGCCGAGCCAGCGCACGTGGATCCCCGTGCTCCAGGCGATGGCGAGCATGAGGACGAAGTCCCAGTTCGACGTGTGGGGGGCGCCGACGAGGAGCGTCGGGCGGCCGGTGTCGTACGGCTCGGAACGCAGGGACCACCGGCTGGTCGCCCAGTAGGCGCGGGCGAGGGCTCGGCGGATCACGACGCCACGGTACAGGGCCGTCCACGGGGAGACCGGTTGCCGTCGACAACCACAGGGAGCCCGGCTAGTCTCCGGGCGGGTAGGGAACTTCCCGCCCTACCTGCACGGCCCGGACATGTCGGCTCGACCCACCCACTGCTCGACGGAGACCAGATGGACACCACTCCCGCCGGTACACCCGCCCTCCTGCGCACCCTCAACGCGCGCGCCGTGCTCGACGTGCTCGGCACGGGCGCGCAGGTCGCCCGCCCCGACGTCGTCTCGGCGACCGGGCTGTCCAAGACGACCGTCGCGCAGACGCTGCGCGCGCTCGAGGCGACGGGCGTCGTCACGGAGGCCGGGCTCGACCGCGACCGGCGGGGGCCGGCCGCGACGCTGTACCGCGTGGACCCCGACTACGCGTTCGGCCTGGGGATCGACGTCGCGCGCGACCGGGTGCGGGTCGCGCTCGTCGACGTCACGGGCGCGATCCGCGCCCGCGCGGAGCGTCGGGACGTCAAGCCGACGACGACGGCCCGCGCGCGTGCGGCCGCGGAGCTCGCCCGTGCGTGCGTGAACGACGTCGCCGCCCGCCTTCCCGAGGGCACCGCGGTCGAGGTGACGCGCGCCGTCGCGGCGGTCCCGCTGATCGTCGGGGCGGACCAGCGGACCATCCGCCGCGTGCCCGGCTACGAGAAGGGCGGGACCGACCTGGTCGAGGCGCTCGAGGACTCGCTGGGCTGCCCGGTGTCGCTCGAGAACGACCTCAACCTCGCGGCGCTCGCCGAGCAGCGCGACGGGGTCGCCGCGGGCGTGCGCTCGTTCGCGGTGCTCGGACTCGGCGACGGGTTCGGCGCGGGGCTGGTGCTCGACGGGAAGCTCCACCGCGGGTTCGCGGGCGGTGCGGGCGAGGTCTCGTTCCTGCCGCACCCCGCCCGGGCGCTGGGTTCCGAGGCGCTGGGTGCGTCGTCGCTCGCCGTGCTCGCGAAGGAGCACGGCCTGCCCGACGACGTGACGGTCAAGGAGGTCGTCGACCGCGCCGAGCACGGTGACGGCGCCTCGAACGACGCGCTCGACGAGGTCGCCGAGCGCATCGGGGTCGTCGCGGCGTCGGTCGCGCTCGTCGTCGAGCCGGAGCTGTTCGTCCTCACGAACCAGGCGGCGCGCGCGCCGATCGCGGACCGGGTGAAGCGGTTCCTCGCGGAGAAGATCGCCGTGCTCCCCATCCAGGTCGTGCCGTCGGAGCTCACGTGCGACGCCGTCGTGGTGGGTGCCGCACGCTCGGCCAGCGACGCGCTGCGCGACGAGGTGTTCCGTTCTGCCGCCGCCCACCCCGCGTCGGGCGAGGGTGACGCCGCCGACGAGCGCGAGGAGGCGGCGTCGTGACCGCCGCCGCACCGGGTGGGGGAGCGCCGCCGTCGGACCTGGTCTCTCGGCTCGGCCTCGCCGCCGACGCGCGCGCCATCATCCTCAACGCCGACGACTACGGCATGTGCCGCGCCGCCAACCGCGCGGTCTCCGAGCTCCTCCGCGCCGGGCACATCGACTCCGCGACGGTCATGGTCCCGTGCGGGTGGGCCCCGGACGCGCTCGCCTTCGCGGCCGCGCACCCCGTCGACGTCGGTGTGCACCTCGTGCTGACGAGCGAGTGGACGCGGTACCGCTGGCGGCCGCTCACCGGGACGGGCACGTCCCTGGTCGACGACGCGGGCTACTTCCCGCGCGACGTCCTGTCCGTCGAGCGCCGGGCGCGTGTCGAGGACGTCGTCGCCGAGCTCACGGCGCAGCTCGACGCGGCGCTCGCGGCCGGCGTCGACGTCTCGCACCTCGACAACCACATGGGCTCCGTCTACGGGCTCGAGACAGGGCGGTCGTTCCTGCCGCAGGTCTTCGAGCTCGCCGCCCGGTACCGTCTGCCGTTCCGGCTGCCCCGGACGACCGACGGGATGGTGCTGCCCCCCGGCGACTTCCAGCCGCTGCTCGACGAGGCGACGGCCGCCGCGGACGCGCTCGGCGTCGTCGTGGTCGACCGGCTCTGGACCCACCCGTTCGAGCTCGACGGCGCCGGGACGGTCGAGGAGGAGGACTACGAGGACGTCCGGGCCGACTTCCTCGACCTGCTGCGCCGCGTCCCGTCCGGCGTGACCGAGATCTTCCTCCACCCGATGCTCGACGACGACGAGCTCGGCGACGTCGCCGACTACGGCGTCGCGAAGCGCGGCTTCGAGCGTCGGCTGCTCGCCGACCCGGCCGTGGCGGCCGTGATCGCCGAGGAAGGGATCGTCCGCGTCGGCTGGCGGGACCTGCGCGCGGTGCAGCGGGGCGAGCGGTGAGCGCCCCGCACGGGACGCCGGGCGCGACGACCACGGGCGGGGGGCTGCTCGCTCGTGTCCGGGACCGCCGGCTCGTCGGCACGCCCTCGCGCGCGCAGACGGTCGCCTACGGCGCGTCCGCGTTCCCGTCGAACCTGCTCATGCAGACGTTCTCCGCGTTCGTCGTCTACTTCTACGTCGACCACCTCGGCGTGCGCGCCGGCTGGGTCGCGGGGGCGATGATCGCGCACGGCATCCTCAACGCCCTGCTCAACCCGCTCGTCGGCGCGGTCTCCGACCGCCGTCGCACGCGCTGGGGCCGGCGCGTCCCGTGGATCGTGCTGGGCATCGTCCCGCTCGTCGTCGCGTTCGCGCTCGTGTGGACCCCTCCCGCCGTGGGGCCGACCGGTCTCGTCGTGTGGTTCCTCGTCGTCGTGGCCCTGTTCGACGTCGCGTACGTCGTCGTCGCGCTCAACATCTCGGCGCTCTTCCCCGAGATCTTCCGGACGACGGCGGAGCGAGCCCGCGGCAACACGCCGCGCCAGATCTTCGGGCTCGTCGGGATGATCCTCGGCACCGCCGGCGCGCCGCTCCTGTACGGCACGCTCGGGTGGACCTGGATGGCGTTGCTGCTCGCCGTCGTGAGCCTCGCGTTCTTCGTGTGGTCCCTCGCCGGCATGGTCGAGCGCCCCGTCGACGTCGCGACGGTGCGCGAGCGCGAGGCCGCCGTCGGGCTGGGGGACCAGCTCCGGTACACGTTCGCCAACCGCGCGTTCGTCACCTACGTGCTCGGGTCGCTCCTGCTCCAGAGCACGACCGCCATCGTGCTCGCCGCGATCCCGTTCTACGTGCGCTACACGCTCGGCGGCGCCGAGGCCGACGCGACGTTCCTCCTCGCACCGATCTTCGTCGCCGCGATCCCGTCGATCGTCGGATGGTCGTGGGTCGTGCGGAAGATCGGCCCGCGCTCGGCCATGCTGTGGGTCGTCGCGGTGTACGGCCTCGCGACGTGCCTCTACCTCGTCCCGTCCACCGTCCTGGGCGCCGCGCTCGCGGGGCTCGCCGTGGGCGTGGGCGTCGCGGGCCTCATGCAGGTGCTCGAGGTCGCGCTCGCGCAGGTCATCGACGACGACGAGCGCCGCACCGGCCTGCGCCGCGAGGGCATGTACTTCGGCGCCAACGGGTTCGTCGTGCGCGGGTCGGTCATCGTGCAGGCCGTGCTCGTCGCCGGTGTGCTCTCGGCGAGCGGGTACGTCGAGGGTGCGGGCGACGTCGTGCAGCCGGACAGCGTCGCGACGGGCGTGCGCCTCCTCCTCGGCGGCGTCCCCGTGGTCCTCGCCGCGCTCGCGTTCGTCTGCTTCTGGCTCTACCCCCTCCGCGGCCGCGACCCCGGCGACACCGACGCCGCCCTCACGGAGGCCGACGCCTCACCGACCGCGGCGGACCCCCTGCCGAGGTAGACCTCTGGTCCCGCGAGGTAGAGCTCTGGTATCGCGGAGAACCACGGTTCTACCTCGGCGGACCGGGGTTCTCCTCCGGTCGAACGGGGTTCTTCCGGGGCGACGTCGCGCCCGCGAGGGTGTGCTCGGCGACGGTGCAGGGGTCGGTGGTGGCGTCGACGTCGCGCAGGTCGCACGCGACGCGGCGCATGAGCGTGCGGAAGGCGCTGCGCTCGTCGGGTGACAGCATGCCCAGGAGCTGCTCCTCGGCGTCGTGCACGGCGGTGGCCCATCCGGCGAGGCGACGGCGGCCCTCGGGCGTCGCGACGACGCGGCGCGCGCGACGGTCGGCGGGGTTCTGCTGTCGCTCGACGAGCCCCGCGGCGACGAGGTCGTCGACGAGGTAGGTCATGACGGTCCGGTCGATGCCGTGGTGCTCGGCGAGCGCGAGCTGGGTGGGGTGGTCGCCCTGTGCCACCGTGACGAGGACCTGGTAGCCGCGCGTGCCGTGGGGGACGTCGTCGAGCGCCTGCTCGACCGTCGCGCGGTAGGCGCGCAGCAGCACGCCGAGGTGCCAGCCGAGGTCCTCGAGGCGGCCGGGGAGCTCGGCCGGGCCGGTGGGAGCGGCGGTCGTCGTGGTCGTGCTCATCCGTCCAGCCTACCGCCGGGAATGCGGTTGCACCACCTATCTGTTACGGATATGTTCTGCGTAGCAACGTATCTTCAGATCGCGAGGAGCCATGCCCGACTACGGCCACGACCTGCGCTTCGGGTCCTTCGTCACGCCCGCCGCCGCGGCGCCGCACCAGGCGGTCGCGCTCGCGCAGCTCTCCGAGGAGGTGGGGCTGGACCTCGTCACGTTCCAGGACCACCCCTACCAGGCGGCCTTCCTCGACACGTGGACCCTGATGTCCTGGGTCGCGGCGCGCACCGAGCGCATCCGGATCGCGGGCAACGTGCTCAACCTGCCGCTGCGCCCGCCGGCCGTGCTCGCGCGGGCCGTCGCGAGCCTCGACCGGCTCTCGGGCGGGCGCGTCGAGCTCGGTCTCGGCGCGGGCGGGTTCTGGGACCCCATCGTCGCGATGGGCGGCGAGCGCCTGACCCCGGGGGAGTCGGTCGACGCGCTCTCCGAGGGCATCGACGTCGTCCGCGGCCTGTGGGACACGTCCACGCGCGACCGCCTCGTCGCGGGCGGCGCACGCCACCACGTCGACGGCGCCAAGCGCGGGCCCGCACCCGCGCACGACGTCGAGATCTGGGTCGGCGCGCTCAAGCCTCGGATGCTGCGCCTCGTCGGGGCGAAGGCCGACGGCTGGCTCCCGTCGCTCGCGTACCTCCAGAGCTTCGAGGCGCTGGCGACGGGCAACGCGACGATCGACGCCGCCGCCCAGGACGCTGGTCGGGACCCGCGGGCGGTGCGGCGTCTGCTCAACGTCGGCGGCCGGTTCACCGCCGACGGTGGCGCAGGGTTCCTCCAGGGCTCGCCGCGCCAGTGGGCCGAGCAGGTTGCCGAGGTGACGCTCGAGCACGGCGTGTCGACGTGGATCGTCGCGGGCGACGACCCGACGACGCTCGCCGTCGTCGGTCAGGAGGTCGCCCCCGCGGCGCGCGAGCTCGTCGCGGCCGCGCGCGGCACCGCGCCGGGCGGCCCGGCGTCGGGCGGTCCGGCCTCGGGCACCACGACGGACGGCGAGGCCCGCGCATGACCGACTACGGCCACCCGCTCCGGTTCGGCACGTTCGTCACGCCGTCGGCGCAGGACCCGGAGGCGACGGTCGGGCTCGCGCGCCTCGCCGAGGACCTCGGCTACGACCTCGTGACGTTCCAGGACCACCCGTACCAGCCGCGCTTCCTCGACACGTGGACGCTGCTGTCGTACGTCGCGTCCGCGACGGAGCGCATCCACGTCGCGCCCGACGTCGTCAACGTCCCGATGCGCCGGCCCGCCGTGCTCGCGCGCGCCGCGGCGAGCCTCGACCTGCTGTCCGACGGACGCGTCGACCTCGCGCTGGGCGCGGGCGCGTTCTGGGACGCCATGGTCTCGATGGGCGTCGACCGCCTGACGCCGGGCGAGTCCGTCGACGCGCTCGCCGAGGCGATCGAGGTGATCCGGGCGATCTGGGGCGAGGACGGCGACGGTGCGCTCTTCGTCCCCGGCCGTCACCACCGGCTCGACGGCGCGACGCCCGGGCCGGGGACCACGCGGCGCATCCCGCTCTGGCTGGGCGCGCTCGGCCCTCGCATGCTGCGCCTCGTCGGCGAGAAGGCCGACGGATGGCTTCCGTCGCTGGGCCGCGTCGGCCTGGACGGGCTGCGCGCGGGCAACGCGCGCATCGACGAGGCCGCGACCGCCGTCGGGCGCGACCCGCGCGAGATCACCCGGCTGCTCAACGTGTCCGGCGCCTTCGGGACGGGCGACGGCGGTGGCGGGCTGGGCGGCGCGCCCGACCTCGCCGGACCGCCCGAGGCCTGGATCGAGCGGCTCCTGCCGCTCCTCCTGGAGGAGGGCGTCTCGACGCTGGTCCTCGCGACCGACGACGAGCGCACGACCCGCCGGTTCGCCGAGGAGGTCGTGCCCGCGCTGCGCGACGCCGTCGCCGCCGGACGCGCGGCGCGCGGCACCGACACGTCGTGCGTCGTGCCGCTCGCGGTCCGCGCCGCGCGCCGACCAGGCATCGCGTACGACGACGTCCCCGCCTCGCTCGCGGAGCGCGCGGTCGAGCCGGGCGACGCCGCGTACGCGGGCGTGCGCTCGAACTACCTGCGCGGAGGTTCGCCGGGGCTCGTGCTCCGCCCCCGCGACACGGCGGAGGTCGTCGAGGCGCTCGCGTTCGCGCGCGGCCAGCAGGTGACGCGCACGGTGCCGCTCTCCGTCCGCTCCGGAGGCCACGGGATCAGCGGACGCTCGACGAACGACGGCGGGATCGTCCTCGACCTCGGCGCGCTCGACGCCGTCGAGGTGCTCGACGACGCCGCGCGCCTCGTGCGCGTCGGGCCTGGCGCGCGCTGGGGCGAGGTCGCGGCGGCGCTCGCGCCGCGCGGGTGGGCGATCACGTCGGGCGACTACGGCGGCGTGGGCGTGGGCGGGCTCGCGACCGCGGGCGGCATCGGGTTCCTCGGCCGCGCCCACGGCCTGACGATCGACCACGTGCGCGCCGTCGAGGTCGTGCTCGCGGACGGCTCGGTCGTGCGCGCGAGCGCGGAGGAGAACCCGGACCTGTTCTGGGCCGTGCGGGGTGCGGGGTCGCAGGTCGGGATCGTGACGTCGTTCGAGCTCGTCGCGGACGAGGTGTCCGCGGTCGGGTTCGCGCAGATGGTGCACGACGCGTCCGACCTCGCCGGGTTCCTCGGACGCTGGGGCGCGACGGTCGAGGCCTCGCCGCGGGACACGACGAGCTTCCTGATCGTCGGTCGCCCGCGCCCCGGCCAGCCGGTCGTCGCGCAGTCCATGACCATGGTCGACTCCGACGACCCCGAAACCGTCCTCGCCCGGCTCCAGCCGTTCGCGGCGATCTCGCCGCTGCTCGCCCAGGCGACGGCGCAGATCGTGCCGTACGACGCCGTCGTCTCCGCGCCCGCGCCCGGGCCGCACGGCGGCCAGGGGGAGCCCGTGTCGCGGTCCGGACTGCTGGAGCACCTCACGCCCGAGGCGTCGGCCCGGCTCGCCGGCCTCGTCGCGAGCGGCGACACGTACTTCTTCCAGATCCGCTCGACGGGCGGCGCGGCGTCCGACGTCCCCGCGGACGCGACGGCGTACGGGCACCGCTCGGCGAACTTCTCCGTGGTGGCGATGGGAGCGAGCCGCTCGCGGCTCGACGCCCGGTGGGACGCGCTCGCCGACGTGTTCGAGGGCATGTACCTGAGCTTCGACACCGACCTGCGCCCCGAGCGCGTGGCCGACGCGTTCCCGCCCGCGACGTTGTCCCGGCTGCGGGAGGTCAAGCGCCGCGTCGACCCGACGAACGTCTTCCGCGACAACCTCCCGGTCCTCGGGCCGGACCCGCTCGACCGGGAGCCCCGCGAGGCGGCACCGGCTCCCGCGAGGTAGGAACCCTGCCGAGGTAGAGCCCAGGTAGCGCGAGGTAGAGCCCTGGTCATGACCACGTCTCTACCTCGCTATCGGGCCTCTACCTCGTGCGGCGGGGTGTCGACCGGTGTCTCGGTCTCGGTCTTGGCTGCGGTCTCGGTCTCGGTCTCGGTCTCGGTCTCGGTCTCGCTCGTGGGGCCCGGTGCCCGACGGCGCACGGAGAGGACCGCGTGGACCGCCAGGCCCGCGAGGATCGCCCAGAACGCGGCGGCGATGCCCGCCACGACGACGCCGCTCGCGGCGACGAGGAACGTCACGACGGCCGCCTCGCGCCCGCGCGGCTCGGCGACGGCCCCCGCGACGGCGGCGCCGAGCGTGCCGACGAGCGCGAGCCCCGCCGCCGCCTCGACGAGCCCCGCGGGCGCGGCGGCGACGAGCGCGGCGAGGCCCGCGGACCCCACGGCGAGCACGAGGTACGCCCACCCGGCGGTGTGGGCGGCGAGCCAGCGGCGTCGGGGGTCGGGGTGCGCCTCCGGCCCCGCGGCCAGCGCGGCGGAGATCGCCGCGAGGTTGATCGTGTGGCCGCCCGCGGTCGCTCCGGCGAGGGTCGCGAGCCCGGTGACGGTCATCGCCTCGCGCCACGGCACGCGATAGCCGAACGACGCCATGACGGCGACACCCGGCACGTTCTGCGACGCCATCGTCACGACGTAGAGCGGGACGGCGAGCCCGACGACGGCCTGCCACGAGAGCGTGGGCGCCGTGAGGTCGAGGCGCGGGACGGCGTCGGACCAGGCGAGCGTGCCGCCGTGCACGGCCTCGTACCCGACGATCGCGAGCGTCACCGCGAGCGCGGCGGGCGCCGCCCAGCGCGGCGCGACCCGCAGGAGCACGAGCCAGGTGAGGATCACCGGCGCGACGAGCAGCGGTGTCGCGACGACCGCGCGCACGGGCGCGAGACACAGCGTGAGGAGCACGCCGGCGAGCATCGCCTGCGCGATCGGGGCGGGGATGGCGGCGACGAGGTCGCCGAGGCGCGGCCAGAGCGCGGTGAGCAGCACGAGCCCGCCGACGACGCAGAACGCCCCGACCGCGGCGGGCCACCCGCCCGCGACGGCGCCCGTGCTCACGAGCAGCGCGGCGCCGGGCGTGGACCACGCGAGCGTGAGCGGGGTGCGGTGCCGGGTCGTGAGCCAGAGGATGCCGACGGCCTGCGTGACGCAGAGCGCCAGGAGCCCGGATGCGGCCTGGTCGGGCGTCGCGCCGACGGCGCGCAGCCCCGCGAGCACGACGGCGAACGAGCTCGTGAAGCCGACGAGGGCGGTCACGACCCCGGCGAGGACGGGGCGCAGGCGGTCCGAGGCGGGGTCCATGCTGCTCCTGGCGGGCGGCGAAGGGAGAGCGTTCTGTTCACAGAACGCTACCAGAGGCCCCGCGATACTCGCGCCGGTAGGCTGCGGCCCGTGAGCGACGGGGCAGGGCGCGCGGAAGATCGGCCGGACGGGAATGCCCGGGGAGTGCCCGGGCGCGCGCCGGAACGGCCCGGGGACGGGACGCTCGCGGCGGTCGCCGCGCAGCTCCGTGCGCTGCGTGCCGAGCGCGGACTCTCGTTGTCGGCGCTCGCCGCCGCGGCGGGCATCGGCAAGGGCTCGCTGTCCGAGATCGAGCACGGTGCGCGCAACCCGACGCTCGCGACCCTCTACGCGCTGGCCGGGGCGCTCGGCGTCCCGCTCGCGACGCTGCTCGCCGAGCGGGCGGGCACCGAGGTGTCGTCCGAGGGCGTCACCGCGCGGCTGCTCGACGCCCACCACCTGCCCGGCGGCACGGCCGTCGAGGTCTACCACCTGCACCTGGAGCCCCACGCGGATCGGACGTCCCCGCCCCACGGGCCGGGAGTCGTCGAGCACCTCCTCATCACGCGCGGCCGCCTGCGGGCCGGTCGTCACGGCGCGGAGGCGGTCGTCGAGGAGGGCGACGAGCTGCGCTGGGTCTCCGACGCGGACCACTCCTACCGGGCGCTCGACGGCGCCCCGGTCGACGCGGTGCTCGTCATCCGGACGCCGCCCCGGGCCGGGTAGGCGTCGCCGGGGGCCACCGGGCTAGTGCGCGCCCTGCCCGGGAACCCAGGCGTCGGACGTGAAACCGGACGGCGTGCCCGGCGACCACGGCGCGGGCGGCGGCTGCGGCGTCCGGACGAGGAACGCCTGGCGCGCCGTGAGCATGAGCTGGAGCAGCGCGCGGCGCTGCCCCTCGACGCGCCACGTCTCGACCGCGCCGCGCGCGACGCGGTCGTGGAGCAGCGCGAGCTCCGTCGCCGCCTGCTGGTAGTCGCGCATGGCGTGGGCGGCGCCGGCGCCGCCCGTGCGGCGAGCCCAGTCCCGCGCCTGGCGTCGGGACGCGAGCGTCGAGAGCATCGTGAGGTCCGCGGGCGTGACCAGGCCCGTCGGGACGTACGGGACGAGCTGTCGCTGGATCGTCGCGACCGTGCGCCGCCGGTCCCGGACGAGCAGCACGATCAGCGTGACCAGGACGCCGAGCCCCGCGAGATAGGCGACCCCGAGCGCGAGCGTCCCGAAGCCGGTCGAGGCGTTCCACAGCATGTGGAGCGCGATCGCCGCCGCGAGGCCGCCGATCGGCGCGAGGACGCGGCGCGGGCCCGGCGGGCTCGTGGCCGCGCTCGCGACGCCGAGCCCCGTGAGCGCGGTGCACAGCGGGTGCAGCAGGGGAGTGACGAGCGCGCGGAGCACGAACGTCGGGCCGAGCGTGCCGTCCTGCGCGGCCATGATGAAGTAGGTGACGTTCTCGACCGCCGCGAACCCGAGCGCGACCATCGCCGCGTAGATGACGCCGTCGGTCCAGCCGTCGATCTCGTGCCGACGGAACCACAGCATCCCGAACAGCACCGCGCCCTTGAGGATCTCCTCGACGAACGGGGCCCCGAACGACGCGACGACGTACCAGCCCACCTCCTCGCCGAACAGCGGCGCGGTGAGCAGCTCGAGCCCGAGCGTGTTGAGGATCCCCGCGACGAGGGTCGCGATGCCCGCGCCCCACAGGAACGCCACGACGAGCGCGCTCGGCGGCTCCGGCTCGAGACGGTCGAGCGCGAGCACGACCGGCACCCAGATGCCGAGCGGCACGAGCGCCAGCAGGAGGCCGACCGTGAACGTCCCGACCCCGGACAGCGCCGCGAGCACGAGACCGACGAGCAGGCACAGGCTCGCGACCGCGATCGTCACGATGACGCCGACGCGCGCCCGGCCCGGCGGGCGACCCTCCAGGACCGCGCGCGGGTCGAGCGGCACCGCGGCGCCCGCCGGGCCCTGCGGGTGCGGGGGCACCGGCGTCTGCTGCGGGTGCGGCGGAGGGACGGCGGGGCCGTGCGGCGGGTAGGTCACGGGCGGTAAGGCTACGCACCCGACCGCCGCGGGGAAAAGGCGTCCACCGCCCGCGCCGCCGATCCGGGGTCACGGGGACGGCGCGCCGAACCCGGGGATGCTCGGCACAAGATGCGCCGACAACCCCGGGTTCGACGTGCGGGACGAAGCGTTCGGCGCGTTGGGGGCGAGGCGAGAGGGGTGGGCGTCTGCGCGTCGTCAGGCGGCGACGTCGTACCCCGACCGGACGCCGCCCCGACGGCGCACGGTGGCGTCGTCGGGCACGATCTCGTCCGGCGGGACGACGGCGCCCGGCTCGACGAGCACGCGCCGCCCGACGCGCGCGCCGCTGCCCACGCGGGCACGGTCGCCGACTCGGGTCTCGGGGGCGAGGCGCACGTTGTCGCCGATGCGGACGTCACGGCCGAGGACGACGTCCCGGTCGATCCAGCTCCCGTCGCCGAGCTGACAGCCGTGCCCGACGACGGCCCCCTTCTCGACGTACGTGCCCGACCCGACGGGGACGGACTCGGGGACACGGGCGTGCGGCGACACGAGGCCGCCGCCGGTGTGGCGCTCGTAGTGCAGGATCTCGCCGTAGTCGTTCTCGACCTGGACGCGGCGTGCGAGGCGGGCCATGCGACCTCCTCAAGGTCTGTCGGCAGTGGTACTGCTGACATAACGTCGGGGAGGTGCCCAGGATTCCAGCCTCGCCGGCGCCCCGCCCGGCGTCGACCCACCCCGGTCAGAGGGGGCGGGTGGTGCCGCGGACGACGAGGGTCGTGGGGAGGCGGACGTGGGGTTCGCGGGTGTTGCCCTCGACGAGGTCGACGATGAGGCGCAGGGCCTCGGCGCCCATGCGGTGGATCGGCTGGTCGACGGTCGTCAGCGGCGGGTTGGTGAGCGCGGACTCGGGGACGTTGTCGAACCCGACGACGGAGACGTCGTCGGGCACGCGCAGGCCGAGCTCCGCGGCGACCTCCATGGTGCGGATGGCCGACAGGTCGTTCGCGGCGAAGATCGCGGTGGGGCGCTCGGGGAGCGAGAGCAGCTCGTGCGCGGGGGAGTCGGCGAGGTCGGGGCGGTAGCCGCCGACGCGGACGAGGTCGGGGTCGAACGGGACGCCGGCGTCGGCGAGCGCCTCGCGGTAGCCCTGCTCGCGCAGGCGCGCGGACTCGAGGTCGGGCCGCCCGGCGAGGAACCCGATGCGGCGGTGGCCGAGGGAGAGCAGGTGCTCGGTCGCGGCGCGCGCGCCGGCGAGGTTGTCGGAGTCCACGGTGGGCGGGCCGGAGGGGCCGCGGTGCGGGTCGACGGCGACGACGGGGATCGAGTTGCCCGGCGCGACGACGGTCGGCGTGACGAGGATGGCGCCGTCGATGAGGGTGCCGCCGAGCCGGGAGAGGTAGCGCTGCTCCCAGCCGACGCGGTCGTCGCGGCGCAGCCCTCCGGAGTAGGCGAGCAGCTCGTAGCCCGTCCCGTCGACGGCCTCGGAGATGCCCTTGAGCAGCTCGGTCGAGAACGGCTCGAACTCGGCGACGAGGATGCCGATGACGTTCGTGCGGCTGCTGCGCAGGCTGCGCGCGACGATCGACGACTCGTACCCGAGCTGGTCGATGACCTCCTGGACGTGCCGGGAGGTCTCGAGGGCGACGCCGTAGCGGCCGTTGATCACCTTGGAGACCGTCGCGACCGAGACGCCGGCGGTGCGCGCGACGTCGCCGATCGTGACTCTTCCCGTGGAGCGCATGGGGAGACAGTAGCCCGTGCCGCGGTGCCTCGGCGGCGCACCGCCGAGCGCTCGTCCTGGTCCGCGGCCACGTCGCGAGACCGTGTCCGCACGGTGGCGCCCGCGCCGCCAGGCAGCTTGCGACGCATCGTATGTAAAACGGTATCGATAACGATTGACACGCAGCCCCTCCGTTTGCGAGAGTCGCCGTGGCGGCCCCGACGCGGCGGCAGCCCGGCGCGCTCGAGGCAGCGTGCGCCCTGTGCGACTCGACGAAGAGGACGGAACGATGAAGTCTCGGAAGCTCCTGGCGGCGACCGCCGTCGCGATGGCGGGCACGCTCGTGCTCTCGGCCTGCGGAGGCGGAGGCGACTCCGGCTCGGACGACGGCTCGGTCTCGATGACCTTCTGGCACAACTCCACGACCGGCCCCGGCATGGACTACTGGAAGGAGACGGCCGCGGCGTTCGAGGACGAGAACCCCGGCGTGAAGATCACGATCCAGTCCATCCAGAACGAGGACATGGACGGCAAGCTCCAGACCGCCCTGAACTCGGGTGACGCGCCCGACATCTTCATGGCGCGCGGCGGCGGCAAGCTCGCGGACGTCGTCGAGGCGGGCCAGGTCAAGGACCTGACCGACCTCATCGACCCGGCGGTCGAGGAGGCGGTCGGCGGGTCGCTGAGCGCGCTCTCGGTCGACGGGAAGGTCTACGGCATGCCGGTGTCGATCCTGCCCGGCGGCATGTTCTACAGCACCGACCTGTTCGACCAGGCCGGCATCACCGAGACCCCGGGGACGATCTCGGACCTCGAGGCGGCGACCGAGAAGCTCAAGGCCGCGGGCATCGCGCCCATCGCGCTCGGTGCCAAGGACGCGTGGCCCGCCGCGCACTGGTACTACTTCTTCGCGCTCCGGTACTGCTCCCAGGACGCGATGAACGAGGCCGCCCAGACGCGCACCTTCGACGACCCGTGCTGGCTCGACGCCGGCAACGCGCTCGAGGAGTTCGCGGCGACCGAGCCGTTCAACGAGGGCTTCCTCACCACGTCCGCGCAGCAGGGCGCCGGCTCGTCGGCCGGACTGCTCGCGAACCACCAGGCGTCGATGGAGCTCATGGGTGCGTGGGACCCGGGCGTCATCGCGTCCCTCACGCCGGACGAGCAGCCCCTGCCCGACCTCCAGTGGTTCCCGTTCCCCGAGGTCGAGGGCGGTGACGGCGAGCCCGGCGCGATGATGGGCGGCGTCGACGGCTACTCGTGCTACGTGGACGCCCCGGACGCGTGCGCCGACTTCCTCAACTTCGCCATGTCGAAGGAGTCGCAGGAGGCCTACGCCACCGCGTTCCAGACGCTGCCCGCGAGCAAGGAGGCGCAGGGCGCGGTCGTCGACCCGGCCCTCGTCTCGATCCTCGAGGCGTACAACGAGGCGCCGTACGTCTCCGTCTGGCTCGACACGCTCTACGGCCAGAACATCGGCAACGCCCTGAACACGGCCGTCGTCAACCTGCTCGCCGGCCAGGGCACGCCCGAGGACATCGTCACCGCGGTCAACGACGCGGCCGCCAAGGAGTAACCACTTCCATGAACGTGTCCCAGGGCGAGATCTCGCCGAGCACGACGACGCCCGAGGACAGGGCCGGGGGCGGCGTCACGCCGCCCCCGGTCGCCCCGGTCGCCGCGCGGCGCCCCCCGCGCGGCGGCCGTTGGGCGCAGCGAGCCGAGATCGCGGTGCTCGCCGGGCCCGCGCTCGTCGTCTTCCTGACCTTCGTCATCGTCCCCGTGGTGATGGCGGCGTACTACGGGTTCTTCAAGTGGAAGGGCTTCGGGCCGCCGACGGAGTTCGTCGGGTTCGACAACTACCTCATCATCTTCCGCGACCCCGAGTTCCTCGCGGCGCTGGGGCACAACGCGTTCATCGTCATCATGTCGCTCGTGCTCCAGGGCCCGGTCGCCGTGGTCGTGGCGCTCATGCTCAACCGGCGCATCCGCGGCCGCTCGGTGATCCGCGTGCTCGTGTTCGTGCCGTACGTGGTGTCCGAGGTGATCGTCGGGACGGGCTTCAGCCTCATGCTCGCGACGACGGGCGCCGTGAACGACCTGCTGGAACGCATCGGCCTCGGGTTCCTCACGGTCGACTGGCTCGCCGACCCGGACGTCGCGATCTGGACCCTGCTGCTCATCATCACGTGGAAGTACATCGGCTTCGCCGTGATCCTCTTCCTCGCGGGCCTCCAGGGCATCCCCGACGAGCTGGGCGAGGCGGCCGCGATCGACGGCGCGTCGTACTGGAAGACGCAGCGCTACGTGACGCTCCCGCTGCTCGGCCCGACCGTCCGCATCTGGGCGTTCCTGTCGATCATCGGCTCGCTCCAGCTCTTCGACCTCGTCTACATCATCTGGGGCCAGTACGTGGCCTCGACGGCGGGGACGTCGACCATGGCGACCTACATGGTGGCGAACGGCCGCAACGCGGGGAACTACGGGTACGGCAGCGCGGTCGCCGTGGTGCTGTTCCTCATCTCGCTCGCGGTGGCGCTCGTCTACCAGCGGTACGTCCTGCGCCGTGACACCGAGGGCGCGATCACGGAAGGGAAGAAGTGATGGCCACCGTCACCGCCGCACCCGCGCCCGAGCGTGCCGCCGGCGTCCAGACCCCGAAGGAGCCGCGCGGCTCCGGCATCGGCCGGGGCGGTCCGCTGACGTACGTCGTCGCGTGGCTGCTCGTGGGCGTGTGCCTCGCCCCGATCGCGTACATCGTGATCGGCGGGTTCCGCACGAACGCGCAGATCACGGCCGACCCGTCGGGCCTGCCCGACCCGTGGCAGGTCGAGAACTACGTCAGCGTCCTGACGAGCTCGCTGTTCTGGCAGCAGCTCGGGAACTCGCTCGTGGCCGGGCTCCTCACGACCCTCGGGGTCGTCGTCCTCGGCCTCATGGCGAGCTACGTCATCGCGCGCTACTCGTTCGCCGGGCGCGGGGCGCTGTACGCGCTGTTCGCCGCGGGCCTCATGTTCCCCATGACCGTCGCGATCACCCCGCTGTACATCATGATCCGCTCGCTCGGGCTGATGAACTCGGTGGGCGGCCTGGTGCTGCCGCAGATCGCGTTCGCCCTCCCGACGACCGTCATCATCCTCGTCCCGTTCCTGCGCGCCATCCCGCGCGAGATCGAGGAGGCGGCGTCGATCGACGGGGCGAGCCGGCTCGGGTTCTTCTTCCGCATGGTCGTGCCGCTGTCCCTGCCGGGCGTCATCACCGTGGGGATCCTCGCGTTCGTCGCGAGCTGGAACAGCTACATGCTCCCGCTCTTCATCCTCAACGACGAGACGTCGTACACGCTCCCGCTGGGCGTGCAGGCGTTCGCGTCGCAGTACTCCGTGGACACCGCCCGCGTGCTCGCCTTCACCTCCCTGTCGATGATCCCCGCGCTCGTCTTCTTCTCGCTGTTCGAGCGGCGCATCGTCGGCGGTCTCTCCGGAGCCGTGAAGGGCTGACCGCCCGCCCGTCCGCGCACCCCGTCCCTGCCCCGCGCCGCGCGCGGGGCAGGGCCACCCATCGAAGGAGAACGGTCCCGTGACCGACGTCGTCCCTGCCGTCCCGACGGCACCCACCGGCTCCCCGGAGCCGGCAGCCCAGGCGCCGCGCAGCCCGCGCCCGGCACCCCCGCAGCCGCCCACGGTCTCGGAGCGCGTGCGCGCGCTGCACGCCCGCATGACGCTCGACGAGAAGCTCGCGCAGCTCGTGGGCTACTGGCTCGACCAGAACGGCACCGTCGCCCCGATGCAGTCGGAGATGACGGCGGGCCAGCAGGACGGCGGCCGCCTCGCCGAGATCACGCGGCACGGCATGGGGCACTACACGCGCGTCTACGGCACGCGGCCCGTCGAGCCCGCGGAGCGCGCCGCGTGGCTGTGGGCGGAGCAGCGCCGCCTGAAGGCCGAGACGCGTCTCGGGATCCCCGCGATCGTGCACGAGGAGTGCCTCACGGGACTCGCCGCGTGGCAGGCCGCGACGTACCCGACGCCGCTCGCGTGGGGCGCGTCGTTCGACCCGGCGCTGGTCGAGGAGATGGCGCGCGAGGTCGGCGAGTCGATGCGCGCGCTCGGCGTGCACCAGGGCCTCGCGCCCGTGCTCGACGTCGTGCGCGACCCCCGCTGGGGGCGGGTCGACGAGTGCGTGGGCGAGGACCCGTACCTCGTGGGCACGGTCGGCACGGCGTACGTGCGCGGCCTCCAGGACGCGGGCGTGCACGCGACGCTCAAGCACTTCGTCGGGTACTCGGGCTCGCGCGCGGGCCGCAACCATGCGCCCGTGAGCGCGGGGCCGCGCGAGCTCGCGGACGTCTACCTCCCGCCGTTCGAGATGGCCGTGCGCGACGGCGGCGCCCGGTCGGTCATGGCGTCGTACGTCGACGTCGACGGCGTGCCGCTGCACGGCAGCACGGAGTACCTCACCGAGATCCTGCGCGAGCGCTGGGGGTTCGACGGCGTCGTGGTCGCCGACTACTTCGGCGTCGCGTTCCTCGAGGTCATGCACCGTGTCGCGGCCGACCGCGGGGAGGCCGCGGCGCAGGCGCTCGAGGCCGGCCTCGACGTCGAGCTGCCCACGGGAGACGCCTACCTCGCGCCGCTCGCGGAACGCGTGCGCTCCGGCGCGCTCGACGAGGCGTGGGTCGACCGCGCCGTCCTGCGCCTCCTCAACCAGAAGGAGGAGCTCGGCCTGCTCGACCCGGCCGCGTACGCCGACGAGCCGCCGACGGCCGTCGACCTCGACACCCCGCGGCAGCGGGCGACCGCGCGCCGCCTCGCGCAGGAGTCGCTCGTGCTCCTCGCGAACGACGGCGTGCTGCCGCTCGTGCGCGGGCACCGCGACAGCGCTGACGGCACGGCGACCGCCCCGCGCCGGGTCGCCGTCGTCGGGCCCAACGCGGACTCGTCCGAGGCGCTCATGGGCTGCTACTCGTTCGTCAACCACGTGCTCGCGCACCACCCCGGCACCCCGGCGGGCATCGCGCTGCCGACCGTCCTGGAGTCGCTGCGCGACGCGCTCGCCCCGGCCGGCGCCGAGGTGACGCACGCCGTCGGCTGCGCGGTCGAGGGCGACGACGTGTCGGGGATCGCCGGGGCTGTGGACGCCGCGCGCGCCGCGGACGTCGCCGTGGTCGTCGTCGGCGACGAGGCGGGCCTGTTCGGGCGCGGCACGGTCGGCGAGGGCAACGACGTCGAGTCGCTCGAGCTCCCGGGCGTGCAGCGGCGGCTCGTCGAGGAGGTCGTCGCCACCGGGACGCCCGTGGTGCTCGTGCTGCTCACCGGCCGCCCGTACGCGATCGGCTGGGCGCTGGGGGACGACGCGGGGACGGGCGGTGCGACGGCCGGTCGCCCGGCCGCCGTCGTGCAGGGCTTCTTCCCCGGCGAGGAGGGCGGACGCGCCGTCGCGGACGTGCTCGTGGGCGCGGTGAACCCGTCGGGCCGCCTGCCCGTGTCGCTGCCCCGCGCGGGCGGCGCGCAGCCCTACTCGTACCTCCACCCGGTGCTCGGTGGGCCGTCCGACGTGACGTCCACCGACCCGACGCCGGTGCGGCCGTTCGGGTTCGGGCTGTCGTACACGCAGTTCGCGTACGCGGACCTCGAGGTCGACACGAGCGTCGCGGCGGGCGGGACGTTCCGCGCCGCGGTCACCGTGACCAACACGGGTGCGGTGGCCGGGACGGACGTCGTGCAGCTCTACGCGCGCGACGTCGTGGGCTCCGTGCCGCGACCCGTCGCGCAGCTCCTCGGGTACGCGCGCGTCGACCTGGGCGCAGGCGAGTCGCGCCGCGTGACCTTCCGCGTCCCGACGACGCGCCTCGCGTTCTCCGACCGTCGCCTCGTGCGCGTGGTCGAGCCGGGCGACGTCGAGGTGTGGGTCGGGGCGCACGCGGGCGCGGTCGACGCCGCGCCCGGCACCGGCGACCTCGGGTCGACGACCGGCGGCGCGATCGTCAACGAGTCCGCGCCGGCCGAGCGCCGAGTCGTCCCCGGCGCGGCGACCGCGCGCGCGACGCTCGCCGTCACAGGGCCGGTGCACGAGGTCACGGCCGCGGACGAGCGGCTCGTCGCGGTCGAGGTCTCCGAGCGGGTCGAGGCGGGGGAGCGCGCATGACCCTCGTCCCGAACCCGATCCTGCCCGGCTGCTTCCCCGACCCGTCGGTCTGCCGCGTCGGCGACGACTTCTACCTCGTCACCTCGACGTTCGAGTACCTGCCCGGCCTGCCCGTGCTGCGCAGCCGTGACCTCGCGACGTGGGAGCACGTCGGGGACGTCGTCGACCGGTCCGGCCAGCTCGACTACGACGGCGTCCGCTCGTCGGGCGGCCTGTACGCGCCGACGCTGCGCCACCACGACGGCACGTTCTGGCTCGTGTGCACGCTCGTGGACCCGGAGGACGACTCCCGCGGCGGCAACTTCGTCATGACCGCGACCGACCCTGCCGGGCCGTGGTCCGACCCGGTGTGGCTGCGCGACGAGGACGGCGAGCGGGTCGCCGGCATCGACCCGTCGATCTTCTTCGACGACGACGGCCGCGCGTGGCTGCACGGGACCCGGCTCGCGGCCGAGCCGGAGTGGTTCCACCAGACCGAGGTCTGGGTGCGCGAGCTCGACCTCGCGACGCTCACGCTCGTCGGCCCGGAGCACGTCGTGTGGACGGGCGCCGTGCGCGGTGCGGTGTGGGCCGAGGGGCCGCACCTGTACAAGGTCGACGGCACGTACTACCTGCTCGCCGCCGAGGGCGGCACGGACTTCCACCACGCGGTGTCCGTCGCGCGGGCCTCCTCGGTCACCGGACCGTACGAGGGCAACAAGGCCAACCCGGTCCTCACGCACCGCCACCTCGGGCGGGGTGTCGACGTCGTCGGCGTGGGCCACGCCGACCTCGTCGAGGCGCCCGACGGCTCGTGGTGGGCCGTGCTGCTCGCCATGCGCGTCTACGGCGGCTACCACTACCCGCTCGGGCGCGAGACGTTCCTCGTCCCCGTCGTGTGGGAGGACGGCTGGCCCGTCCTCGCCCCCGGCGAGGGGCGCGTGCCCGACGCCGTGGAGGTCCCGTTCGCGAGCACGGCGGCCCGGCCGGCGATCCAGGGCGGGGCGAGCGGCGTCGTCGGCCCCGACGACCCGCGCTGGTGCGCGGTGCGGGCCCTGCCCCGGGACGTGGCGACCCCGGCGGGCGAGGGCTGGGACCTGCCCGTGCGCCCGGCGACGCTCGCCGAACGCACCGTGCCGGCCTTCCTCGGGGTGCGCCAGCAGCACCGCGACGTCGACGTGACGGTCACGCTCCGCGTGCCGGAGGTCGCGGGAGAGCAGGCGGGCGTCGTCGTGCGCCAGTCGGAGCGGGACCACGTGCGCCTGCTCGTCGACGGCGGGCCCGGGGACTCGCGGCGCGTCGTGGCCGTGCACCGGCGTGGCGGCACGGACGAGGTGGTCGGGGAGACCACGGCGAGCGCCGCGCCCGGGGAGCCGGTCGTCGTCGGGCTGCGCGTGCGCGGGCAGGACTACGGGCTCGTCGCCGGTCCGGCGAGGGACGAGCCCGGTGGCTCGCTCGAGCTCGTCGCGACGGTGGACGGCCGCACGCTCGACAGCGCCGCGGCGGGCGGTTTCCTCGGGCTCTGGCTCGGGGTGCACGCGACGAGCGAGGGCCGGCCGACGGCGTCCGTCGTGCGCGTGGAGCGGTTCGCCTACGAGCCCGTGGGCTGAGGCGGCCGTCCCGCGTGCGGGACGGTCCGGCGGGGCTACGGTCGGGGCATGTCGAGCGAACGGACGCGCACCGAGGTGGACCTGCTGGGGCCGAAGGAGGTCCCGGCGGACGCCTACTACGGCGTCCACACGGTGCGGGCGATGGAGAACTTCCGGATCTCGGGGACGACGGTGAGCGACGTCCCCGAGATGGTCCGGGGCATGGTCCTGGTCAAGAAGGCGTCGGCGCTCGCGAACCGCGAGCTGCGGACGATCCAGCGCGACGTCGCCGACGCGATCGTCGCCGCGTGCGACCAGATCCTCGACCACGGGCGGTGCCTGGACCAGTTCCCCGTGGACGTGTTCCAGGGCGGCGCGGGCACGAGCGTCAACATGAACACCAACGAGGTCGTGGCCAACCTGGCGCTCGAGCTCGCCGGGTTCGAGAAGGGCCGCTACGACGTCATCAACCCCAACGACCACGTCAACCGCTCGCAGTCGACCAACGACGCCTACCCCACGGGCTTCCGGCTCGCGGTGCACGAGCTCGTCGGTGCTCTCCAGGGCGAGGTCCGGCGGCTCGAGCGCGCGTTCGACGAGAAGGCGTCGGAGTTCGCCGACGTCCTGAAGATGGGCCGCACGCAGCTCCAGGACGCGGTCCCCATGAGCCTCGGCCAGGAGTTCGCGGGGTTCGCGGTGAACGTCGGCGAGGAGATCCGGCGCCTCGAGGTCGCGGGCGAGCTGCTGCTCGAGGTCAACCTCGGCGCGACGGCGATCGGCACCGGGCTCAACACGCCGCCCGGGTACCCGAAGGTCGCGACGCGACGCCTCGCCGAGGTGAGCGGTCTCCCGACGGTCCCGGCCGAGAACCTCGTGGAGGCGACGTACGACAACGGCGCCTACCTCGCGGTGCACTCCGCCCTCAAGCGGCTCGCGGCGAAGCTCTCGAAGATCTGCAACGACCTGCGTCTGCTCTCGTCCGGGCCGCGCGCGGGGCTCGGCGAGATCAACCTGCCCGAGCTCCAGGCCGGGTCGTCGATCATGCCCGCCAAGGTGAACCCGGTGATCCCCGAGGTCGTCAACCAGGTGTGCTTCAAGGTCATGGGCAACGACGTGACGATCACCCACGCGGCCGAGGCGGGCCAGCTCCAGCTCAACGTCATGGAGCCGGGGCTCGCGCAGGCCATGTTCGAGTCGCTGCGCCTGCTCACCAACGCGTGCGTCGCGCTGCGCACCAAGTGCGTCACGGGCATCACGGCGAACGTCGAGGTGTGCCGCCGCCACGTGCTCGACTCGATCGGCATCGTCACGTACCTCAACGAGATCATCGGGCACCGCAACGGCGACCTCGTGGGCGCCGAGGCCGCGCGGACCGGCGCCTCCGTGCGCGACGTCGTCGTGGCGCGCGGCCTGCTGACGCCGGAGGAGGTGGACGCGGTGCTCACGACCGAGAACTTCCTGCGCCCGCGCTACACCGGCCGCTACTACGACCCGGACGAGCGCGGCCTGCCCGAGCGCGGGGACGAGGGCGAGTCGTCGCGCGTCGTCGAGTCCGACGACGCCACGGGCGCACCCCCGGAGCCCGAGGCCTGACGCCGAGATCGACCTGCCCGTCGCCAGATCGACCTCCTGAGGGTCGATCTCGGCCGCTCGGGTCGATCTCGCGGCGGGGAAGCGCGACGACGCCGGGTCACGACCCCGCGAGGGCGCGCACCGCGCGCTCGATGGCGGGGCGCAGGTCGAGGCCGGGGTCGACGGTGAGCCGGTGCAGGAGCAGCCCGTCGCCGAGGGCCATGAGGGCCCGGGTGGCCGGGACGGGGTCGGCGATGCCGACGGCGGCCACGATCCGCTCCGTCCACTGCTCGAACGCGCGGCGCTGCTCCCGCAGAGGCTCGCCGAGCTCGGGGTCGCCGGAGAGCTCGAGGAAGAGGGCGTACCGCGCCCGGGTCCGCGCGGCGAACGGCCCGGACTGCGCCTCGGTCATGGCGCACAGGCCGTCGACGAGCGCGTCGACGCCCGTGATCGCGGGCAGCGCGCCCGGGTCGAAGTCGGCGCGCTCCTGCTCGGCGATCCGGTCGACGACGCCGGCGAGGAGGGCGCGGCGGGTCCGGAACCAGTTCGACGTCGACCCGGGAGGGAGGCCGGCCCGCCGGTCGACCCGCGCGTGGCTCAGGGCGCGCACGCCGTCCGCTCCGAGCACCTCCACGGCCGCGTCCAGCGCTCGTTCTCGGGTACCTGCGGCCATGGACTCCCTCTCTCGGCGGGTCTACTATGAACATAGTAGTCCGGCCGCACGAAGGAGTCGCCATGACTACGCACCAGCCCCGCACCACCCGCCCCGCCGACGCCCGGGCCTGGTCGCCCCCGCTCCCGGACGCACCGGGATTCGACCACCTCGTGGTCGAGACACCCGGCCTGCGCACCCACGTCGCGACCGTCGGCACCGGCGACCCGGTCGTGCTGCTGCACGGCTTCCCCGAGCACTGGTGGCAGTGGCACGAGGTCGCCCCGGTGCTCGCCGCCGCGGGCCACCGCGTCCTGTGCCCGGACCTGCGTGGCGCCGGGTGGACCACCGCGGACGACCCGCGGATCGAGCGCGAGACCCGGCTCCACGACCTGGTCGCCCTGCTCGACGCCCTCGGCGTCGAGCGCGCCGACCTCGTCGCGCACGACATGGGCGTCATCACGGCGATGCAGCTCTGCTACGACCACCCTGAGAGCGTCCGCACCGCCGTGCAGCTCTCCGTCCCGCCGGGCTTCTTCACCTTCAGCCCGCGGCTGCTGCCGGCCTTCCAGCACCTGCCGCCGTTCATCTGGCACCGGCCGGGAGCCTCGCTGCGCGGGACGTTCTCCGCGCGGTACGCCGCCCGGCCGATGTCCGCGGCGACCGTCGACGCGCACCTCGCCCCGTTGCGCCGGCCGGAGGTCGACGCCGCGGTGCGACCGCTCACCCGCCGGATGATCCTGCCCGAGGCGCTGCGGATCATGCGGGGGGCCTACCGGCGTCGGCGGCTCACGGTGCCGACCCTCGTCGTCTACGGCCGGCTCGACCGTCCCACCACCGAGGAGCTCATGGGGCGCATCTGTCGCCGTCCGGAGCGCTACGCCGACCGCATCGAGTTCGCGTGGGTGGAGGGCGCCGCGCACTTCATCACCGACGACGCGCCCGAGGCCGTCGCAGCGCTCGCGCTCGACTGGTTCGACCGGGCCGCGTGACGAGAACTGGCCCTCCGCGCCACCAGATCGACCCGTGCGTCCGAGATCGACCCTCGGGAGGTCGATCTGGCGACGGGCGGGTCGATCTCGCGGTCAGGATCGGACGCGAACCGCTCGGAGGGCGACGCCTGCCGCCAGCACCGCCGCTCCCGCCGCGACGCTCGCGAGCGGGAGCGTGGCGACGAGCGTGACGCACCCCAGCGCGCCCAGCACCTGCAGCGCGCGCGGGTACAGGCGGTGCGGGGCGGTCTGGCGCAGCGCCGACAGGTTCGCCACGAGGTAGTACACGAGCACGCCGAACGACGAGAACCCGATCGCGCCCCGCAGGTCCGTCGTGAGCACGAGCACCACGACGACCGCCCCGACGGCGAGCTCGGCCCGGTGCGGCACCCGGTGCACGGGGTGCACGGCCGCGAACCACCCGGGCAGGTCGCCCGTACGCGCCATCGCGAGCCCCGTGCGGCTCACGCCCGCGAGCAGGGCGAGGAGGGCGCCGGCGCTCGCGGCCACGGCACCGACGCTCACCACCGGGCCGGCCCACGCCCACGACCCGGCCGCGACCGCGTCGGCGAGCGGCGCCGTGGACGCCGCGAGCCCGTCCGGCCCCAGCACCGCGAGCAGGACCACCGCGACGACCGCGTACAGCACGACGACGACCCCGAGCGACACGAGGATCGCGCGCGGGATCGTGCGGCGCGGGTCGCGCACCTCCTCGCCCAGCGTCGCGACGCGCGCGTACCCCGCGAACGCGAAGAACAGCAGCCCGGCGGACTGGAGGACGCCGTACCAGCCGCCGTGCGCCCCGTCGGGGTCGAGCACCGCCGACCAGCGCGGTGCCGTCCCGGCGAGGCTGGCGACGACGGCCGTCGTGATCGCGAGGAGCGCCACCGCGACGATCACCCGGGCGAGGCGTGCCGTCCGCGTCACGCCCCGGTAGCCCACGGCCGTGAGCAGCACGACCGCCGCGGCGGCGACGGGCCGCTCCCACCCGGGTGGCGCGGCGTAGGCCGCGAGCACGAGTGCCATGGCCGCGCAGCTCGCCGTCTTCCCGACGACGAACCCCCACCCGGCGACGTACCCCCACCACGGGCCGAGGTGCTCGCGCCCGTACACGTACGTGCCGCCCGACGTGGGGTGCTGCGCCGCGAGCTGGGCCGACGACGTCGCGTTCGCGTACGCGACGACCGCCGCCAGACCCAGCCCGACGAGCAGCCCCGTGCCCGCGGCGGCGGCCGCCGGGGCGAACGCGGAGAACACGCCCGCGCCGATCATCGACGCGAGCCCGACGACGACGGCGTCCGCCGTGCCGAGGCGTCGCACGAGCGAGGGCTGGCCCGGGGTGGTGGTCACCCGGACAGCGTGCCAGGACAAGGTGTCCGGAAGGTGTCGGTGCGCGTCCCAGGGAGTGGTCGGCGCGCCGTCCGCGAACGGGTACAGTTCCCGCCGGTGTCCCGTTCCCGGTCGTCGTCGACCGGACCCGTCGCACGGGGAGACGGGCTGTCCGCTACGGCGAGGACGGCGGTGCAGGGGTGGTCGGAGGACGGGTGCGTCGCGCAGGGCGGACGTTGCGTGCCGGGTCGGGGGTCGCGCTCGTGTGCGCCGTCGTCCTCGGCGCGCCGACGGCCGCGTTCGCGGCCACGGACGACGGGTTGTCGGAGACCTCACGTACACGGTACGAGGTCGACGGCTCGGGCCCCGTCCGCGTGATGGTCACGACGACGATCCGCAACGAGCAGCCGGCCAGCGCACAGTACGTCTACTACTGGGACGCGTACGGGATCCCTGTCCCGGCGGGCGCGACCGACGTCACCGCCACGAGCGGCGGGGTCACGCTCCCGGTCACCCTCGAGCCCACCGAGGACCCGTCGACCCGCATCGCCGGGGTGTCGTTCTCCCCGCTGAACTACGGTCGCGAGCGGACCGTCGAGTGGTCCTACACGATCCCGGGCGAGCCGATCCGCTCGGAGGGGTACACGCGCGTCGGGCCCGGCTACGCGACGTTCGCCGTGAACGCGGCGGGCGACCCGGGGCAGGTCACCGTCGAGATCGCCACCCCGACGTCGATGGACTTCGACAGCACGTGGGACGGATTCGAGCCGATCCTCGAGGGGGAGACCCGCACCCACCGCGCGACCGAGAGCACGGACGACTACGGCACCTGGGCCTTCGTCTCGCTGCGCGACCCCGCGCAGGCCGACGAGACGAGCGTCGACGTCGGCGGCAACGAGCTCGTGCTGGAGAGCTTCCCGGGCGACACCGAGTGGAGCGGCTTCGTCGAGGAGCAGGTGGTGGCCGGCATGCCCGCCCTGGAACGCGCGGTGGGGATGCCGTGGCCGGGCAGCCTGGAGCGGATCCGCGAGGACGTGTCGCCCGGGGTGCTTGGGTACGCATGGTTCGACTCGGCCTCCTGGGAGGTCGTCATCCCGGAGGACCTCGACGCCGGGCTCCTGTTCCACGAGCTCTCGCACGCGTGGCTCGCCGGCGACCGGTTCGCGGACCGGTGGGTGTACGAGGGGCTGGCCGAGGTGGTGGGGCAGCGCGTGGCCGCCGAGACCGGGGGCCCGGCGGAGCAGCGGCCCGCGCCCGCGCGCGACGCGGCGGACGCCGTCCCGCTCGTCGCCTGGGACGAGGTCGACCTCGACGACGGCGCGGGCGCCGCCGAGGAGTACGCCTACGCCGCGGCCTGGACCGCGATGTCGGAGCTCGTCGGGGGTCTGGACGACGACGCCCTCGGACCGTTGGTCGCGGCGGCGTACGAGGGCGAGAGCGCCTACGACGCGCCCGGCACCCTCGACCACCCGGGCCTGACGGACGGCCGTCGTCTCCTCGACCTCGTGGAGGTCCGCGGCGGCGTGGCCGGTGCCGAGGCGACGTACCGGACCTGGGTCGCCGACGCGGACGAGACCGCCCTGCTCGACGCGCGGGCCCCGGCCCGCGAGGCGTACGCCGCGCTCGACGCGGCGGACGGCGCGTGGTTGCCGCCCGCCGGCCTGCGCGCCGCGATGACGGACTGGGCGTTCGAGGACGCCGAGGCGGCCCGCACCGCGATCGGTCCCGACGCCGCCGCGGCCGCCGGGCAGGTGCAGGAGGCCGCCCGGGCCGCGGGGCTGCCGGACCCGGCCGCCGTGCGCGAGCAGTACGAGGGCGCCCGGAGCGCCGAGGAGTACGCGGCGCTCGCGACCACGCTGCCGCGCGCGGTCGAGGTCGTCGGGTCCGTCGGCGACGCGGTCGCCGCCGCCGCGGCCGGCGGCCCGCTCGCGGACCTCGGGCAGCTGCTCCTGGACGTCGACGGCTCCGCGGCGGACGCCCGCGCCGCGCTCGACGACGGCCGGCTGGACGACGCTGCGGCCGCGGCCGGCGACGCGTCGTCCCGGGCCGCTGCCGCGCCCTGGCTCGGGACCGGCAGCGTCCTCCTCGTCGTCGTGGCGCTCGCCGGCGTGGTGGTGCTGCTCGTCCGGCGCCGCGCACGACGTCGCGCGCGGCCCGAAGGCGAGCCCGCCGTCGACGGAGACCGGCCGGACGGCTCGACGCCCACCGACGACGCGACGCCCGCTGAGGGCGTCGCGCCCGCTGAGGACGGAGCGCCCGGGGACGACGAGCGGGCGCCGGGCGCGGAGCCGTCCGCGGAGGACGGGTCGAACCCCGGCGAGGAGCCATCCGTCGACGAGGAGCCGGAGCCGGTGAAGGCGTAGCCCTCAGGGCCGCGAGACGGGAGAAGTGGCCCCCCGGGACACGCACCGAGGGGCCACTTCTCACGTCTCGTCCGAGGACGGTGCGGCTACGGCATGCCGGCCAGGTGGGTGTCCACCGAGCGCGCGAACGCGTACCCGTTGCTCGCGTCCCAGTTGATGGACCAGGTCATCGCCCCGCGGATGTCGGGCCAGCGCGCGGGCGGCACGAAGCTCCCGCAGCGGGTGCCCGCGGCGAGGCAGCTCAGGGCGTCGTTCACGACCGACGGGTTCACGTACCCGCCGCCCGCCGCCTGGGTGGTCGCCGGCAGGCCGAGCGCGACCTGGTCCGGCCGCAGCTCGCTCTGGAGCTGGATGCATGACAGCGCGGTGAGGAAGTTCACCGTGCCCTGCCCGTACGCCTGCATCTGGTCGCAGCCGAGCATCGTGCCGGAGTTGTAGTACTGCGTGTGGACGATCGTGAGGATGTCCTTGATGTCGAGCGCGAGCCGGAAGTACGAGCTGCCCGTCGACTGCATGTCGATGGTCTGCGGCGCCATCGTGATGATGAGGTCCGGCCCGACGGCCGCCCGGACCTGGCGCAGCGCCTGCGCCATGTACGTCGGGTTGACCCCGTTCTCCAGGTCGATGTCGACGCCGTCGAACCCGTACGAGTCGATGAGCCCGATCACGCTGGTCGCGAAGGCCGACGCCGCGGCGGGGCTGCCGACCGACACCGTGCCCTTCTCGCCGCCCACGGACAGGATCACGTGCTGGCCCCGCGAGTGCAGCGTCGCGACGTCGGCCCGGAGCTGGTCGTTCGTGTAGCCGCCCAGCGCGGTGGACAGGCCGGGGTCGACGCCGAACGTGACGGCACCGGGCGTGCTCGGGACGGCGTCCGCGAACGCGACCGCGACCAGGTCGTACGACGTCGGGACGGCCGACAGTCGCAGCGGCGTGGCCCCGTTGACGAAGTTCTGCCAGTACCCCGTGAGCAGGTGCTTCGGCAGCGCGCCGGTCTGGCAGCCGCTCGTGGAGCCCGTGACGGTGGCCGGCGGGGACTCGCCCGTCGCGTTGTAGGCACGCACCGTGTAGGTGTGGCTCGAGCAGGCCGCGAGCCCGGTCAGCGTCGCGCTCGTCCCGGTGACGGTCGCCCGCAGGGCTGTGCCCTCGTAGACGCGGTAGCCGGTGACGGTCCCCGTCGAGGCGGTCCAGGCGAGGCCGAGCGAGGTGTCGGCGGTCGTCGCGACGCGCAGGGCGGTGGGCGCGCCGGGGACGCCCGTCCCGCACCCGGCCGTCGTGAGCGAGACGCTCCCGGAGCGAGGTGACTCGCCCGCGGTGTTGTACGCCGCCACGGAGTAGGTGTGCGGGGTGCACGCGGCGAGCCCGGAGACGGTGGCCGACGTGCCCGTGGACGTCGCCACGACCGTGCTGCCCTCGTAGACGCGGTAGCCCGTCACCGTCCCGGACGACGCGCCCCACGAGAGGGCCGCCGACGTCGAGGTCACCGCCCCGGCGACGGGAGTGCCCGGCGCGCCCGGGACGACGGGCGGCGGGCCGCCCGCGCCCTGGAGCGAGACGTCGTCCGCCTGGTAGACGCCGGTGCCGTACCAGCCGTGGAGGTAGACCTGCGTGGTGCTGCTCGCGGCGGTGAACGTCACCGTGAGGCGGGTCCAGTCCGTCGCGCTCGGGGTCCAGGTCGAGGTGCCGCCGTCGACCCCCAGGTAGACGTAGCTGCCGCGCACCCAGGCGGAGAGGGTGTACGGGGTGCCGGCGACGGTCGGGACGGACTGCGTGCAGCGCGCGTTGTCGAGACCCGCGGGGGTCCCCTGCAGCGCCTTGGTCCCCGTCCGCACGGGGGTGGAGACGACGGCTCCGGACGATCCCGAGCAGGTCCAGGGGCTGAGCGTGCCCGACTCGAAGCCTCCGTCGACCAGCACCTCCTCGGCGGAGGCGGGGGCGGCGGTCAGGGTGAGGCTGGAGACGAGGGCTACGGCCAGTGCCGCGGCGGCGGTGCGAAGTCTGTTCATGTCTGCTCCGTTGCAGGTCGAATCAAACTCTCAGGGAACTTAACGATGCACTCCTCATGAACCCGTACCGGCGGCGGTTCGTCAAGGGCGGCGCGCGGTGGGGCGTCGAGACCTGGGGGACAATGGGTGGCAGCACTGCCTGCCAAGACGAGGAGTACTCCGTGCCCCAGGGAACTGTCCGATGGTTCGACGCCGACCGAGGGTTCGGCTTCATCGACCTCGGGAACGACGCGGAGGACCTGTTCGTCCACGCGTCCGAGATCGTCGGCGACGACGGGCCGAAGCAGCTCCGCGAGGGGCAGGTCGTCGAGTTCGAGGTGGGCGAGGGCGACCGCGGCCCGCAGGCGCGCAGCGTCCGTGTCACGGGCGACCGGGCTGCCGACGCGCCCTTGGGCAGGCTCGGCACCGTCGCCTGGTACGAGCCGACCAAGGGGTACGGCTTCGTCACGCCCGACGGCGACAGCGCCCAGATCTTCCTGCACAGCTCGGCCATCGTCGGGGGCGGCGTGGTCTCCGAGGGCCAGCGGGTCGCGTTCCTCGTCGTCGAGGGGGAGAAGGGTCCGCAGGCGGACCACCTGCTGCCGCTCGGGGCGGAGGCCGCGCGTCCGGCGTCCGACGGCGCGGACGGCACGGTGTCCTGGTACGACGACGTCAAGGGCTTCGGCTTCGTCGTCCCCGACGGCGGCGGCGACGACGTCTTCGTCCACGTCAGCGCGCTCGGCCGCGGGCTGTCCGAGCTCGCCGAGGGGGCGCGCGTGACCTACGACGTCGTCGCGGGCGACAAGGGGCCGAACGCTCGCAACGTGCAGCTCGTCCGCGGCTCGGGGGGTGCGCGGCCGGGAGCGGACCGCGGTCGTCCGGGCCGTCCGGCGGGCGCGGGCCGTCCCGCGTCGGGAAAGCCCGCGCGCGCAGGGGAGGGCACCGTCGCGCGCTACGACGAGGACCGTGGCTTCGGCTTCATCACGCCCGACGCCGGGGGCGAGGACCTGTTCGTGCACGTCTCCGTCCTGCGGGACGAGTCGTTCCTCGAGGAGGGCGACCGGGTCCGGTTCAGGATCCGCCAGAGCGACCGCGGGCCGCAGGCAGACGACGTCGAGCTGATCTGAGCCGGAGGCGGGGCAGACACCGTCAGGGTCGCGTCGCGGAGCTGTCCGTGGCCCGGCACGCGAGGGAGAAGCCCTCGATGGTGGTCACGCGGGCGCCGCAGACCGGCCTTGTGGTGCCGTCAGCCGGGTCGTCGATGCTCGACGCTCTCGTGATGTGGGCCGACGACGGACCGACGCCTTGCGGCCCACGCCGCTACTGCCGCCAGGATCGCCGTCGCCAGCTGAGCGAGAGCGAGCACCGGCGCGTCCCATGCCCAGGAGAGCAGTGCGTTCGCACCGAAGATCGCGGCGACGGTCAGCCAGAATGCTGGCGACGTACTCATGTCGAGCACCGGCCCGCGAACGACCAGTCTCCGAAGAGGTAACCGCACGTGGCACCGAGGTCTTCGAGCTCCGACCCCTCCGGCTCGACGAAGTAGAGGATGTCGCACGCGGCGTAGACGGTGTCCGTGCAGTCCTGCGCGAGCACCTGCTCCAGCACCGCGCACGAGTCCAGGTCGCCGTTGCCGCACGCGTCCGCGACAGCTTGACGCTCGAGGTCGGCGGACACGTACCACGCGGTGAACGGGTCGTCGACGGAGGTCGTGTCGGTGCTCGCCGCACCGTTCAGATCCCCCAGCGCGATGATGATCGGGACGCTCGTCGGCTCGGTCGGCGTCGGCGTCGGCTCGGTCGGCGTCGGAGCTGTCGGTTCGTCGGTCGATTCCTCTGCGATCGACGTGCTCGGGCCGGGCGGCGACGGTTCGTCGCTCGTCTTCTGCGTGGCGTAGACGCCGTACACCCCGCCGACGGCCGTGATGATGGCCGCGACGGCGGTGAGCACGCCGGGCATCGTCGTGAAGAACCCGTTCCTCGGGGGTTGCCGTCCCTCCATGGTCATGGCTGACCACCGCCTCGTCTGGTCTCGTTCGCGCCGCTGGACGACACGGCTCACAGGGACGGAGCGTCCGGCGGCACCCGTGATACGACGACAGCCCGGCGGAGATGGAGGTTTGTCGGTTCGCGCCGGATGTGGCGGACTGCTGGGCCCCGCGACCTGGGCTTTCGCGACGAGGTGGCAGAGGCGCGTTCTCACTCAGGTGGCGGGTTCTCCGCGCGCGCGTCCCACGCGGCGCGCGCTGCCCTCGTGACGCTCTCCGACACGTCCGGGATCCACCGTGTCCGGTCCCTCGCTCGCGTCTCTGCGCGTCCACGAGGACACCAATGCTCTTGCGGCGGCTCTCTGAGATGGGGGAGGAGCGTTGGGTCCAGCACGCAGGTCAGAGTGCGTTCGAGAAGTGCGATCACCGCGGCTCTGGTCTCGCCGGCGAAGCGAGGATGGGCAGCGAGGGAGGCGACGACGGAGTCCCGCATGCGCTCCAGCGTGGGGGTGGACCGGCAGGCGTGTGCAAGGCGAGCAGGGAGGGCGCGAGCCTGTGGATCCGACCAGCGCGGCGTCGCGGTCGGTGGGTCGTGACGTGGGGTCAGGCGGCATTGCCAGCCACCGTGTCGGCGACGGTGCCGGAGAACCGCCAAGGTCGTCGTGGCATCGGATCAGAGTCCGAGCGCGGGAATAGGCCACCTTCGGTGAAGGTTGAGCGAGAAGGACTCAAGTTTGAGCGCCAGGACTTGCACGAGCGGGGACCGGGTGCCTACCTTGAGTGAAGCAGACTCAACCCGGTGTGTCCGGGCGCGCGTGCGCCGTCGGGCACCCCATCCACAACGGAGGCAGCACACATGGCACGAGCAGTCGGGATCGACCTCGGCACCACCAACTCGGTGGTCGCCGTCCTCGAGGGCGGAGAGCCCACCGTCATCGCGAACGCCGAGGGGTCGCGCACGACGCCGTCGGTGGTCGCCTTCTCCAAGACCGGCGAGGTCCTCGTCGGCGAGGTCGCCAAGCGTCAGGCGGTCACGAACGTCGACCGCACCATCAGCTCGGTGAAGCGCCACATGGGCACCGACTGGTCGGTGGAGATCGACGACAAGAAGTACACCGCGCAGGAGATCTCCGCGCGCATCCTGGGCAAGCTCAAGCGCGACGCCGAGGAGTACCTGGGCGAGCCCGTCACCGACGCGGTCGTCACCGTCCCGGCGTACTTCAACGACGCCGAGCGCCAGGCGACCAAGGACGCCGGGCAGATCGCGGGCCTCAACGTGACGCGCATCGTCAACGAGCCCACCGCGGCCGCGCTCGCGTACGGCCTGGAGAAGGGCAAGGAGGACGAGCTCATCCTCGTCTTCGACCTGGGCGGCGGCACGTTCGACGTCTCGCTCCTCGAGGTCGGCAAGGACGAGGACGACTTCTCCACGATCCAGGTCCGCGCGACCTCGGGCGACAACCGCCTGGGTGGCGACGACTGGGACCAGCGGATCGTCGAGCACCTCATCAAGCAGGTGAAGAACAGCTCGGGCGTCGACCTGTCGAAGGACAAGATCGCGCTCCAGCGCCTGCGCGAGGCCGCCGAGCAGGCGAAGAAGGAGCTCTCGTCCGCGACGAGCACCACCATCTCGATGCAGTACCTCTCGATGAGCGAGAACGGCCCCATCCACCTGGACGAGAAGCTCACGCGCGCCCAGTTCCAGCAGATGACGCAGGACCTGCTCGACCGGACGAAGGCTCCGTTCCACAAGGTCATCTCCGACGCGGGCGTCTCCGTCTCCGACATCGACCACGTCGTGCTCGTGGGTGGCTCCACCCGCATGCCGGCCGTGACCGACGTCGTCAAGGAGCTCACGGGCGGCAAGGAGCCCAACAAGGGCGTCAACCCGGACGAGGTCGTCGCCGTCGGCGCGGCCCTCCAGGCCGGCGTCATCTCCGGTGACCGCAAGGACGTCCTGCTCATCGACGTGACCCCGCTGTCCCTCGGCATCGAGACCAAGGGCGGCGTGATGACCAAGCTCATCGAGCGCAACACGGCCATCCCGACCAAGCGCAGCGAGATCTTCTCGACGGCCGAGGACAACCAGCCGTCGGTGCTCATCCAGGTGTTCCAGGGCGAGCGCGAGTTCGCGCGCGACAACAAGCCGCTCGGCACGTTCGAGCTCACCGGCATCGCGCCGGCCCCGCGCGGCGTGCCGCAGATCGAGGTCACCTTCGACATCGACGCGAACGGCATCGTCCACGTCGGTGCCAAGGACCGCGGCACCGGCAAGGAGCAGAAGATGACCATCACGGGCGGCTCGGCGCTGCCCAAGGAGGACATCGACCGCATGGTCAAGGAGGCCGAGGAGCACGCGGCCGAGGACAAGAAGCGTCGCGAGGAGGCGGAGACCCGCAACCAGGCCGAGGCGTTCGTGTACTCGACCGAGAAGCTCGTCTCCGAGAACAAGGAGAAGCTCCCGGCCGATGTCGTCACCGAGGTCGAGGCCGACATCGCGTCGGTCAAGTCCGCGCTCGAGGGCGAGGACGCCGACGCCGTGAAGACCGCGCACGAGAAGCTCGTCGCGTCCTCGCAGAAGATCGGCCAGGCGCTCTACGCCTCCGCCGAGCAGGAGCAGGCCGCCGGCAACCCCGGCGCCGCGCAGGACGACGCCACCGCCGCTGCGGGTGCGACGTCGGCTCCGGACGAGGACGTCGTCGACGCCGAGATCGTGGACGACGAGGACGACAAGAAGTGACGTCCCCCGAGGACCGGGGCCCCGAGGAGCAGGCCGGGCGCGAGCCCGGCCAGGGCCCCGAGGACAAGCCGTTCCAGTTCACCGACAAGCGCAAGGTCGACCCGGAGACCGCCCAGCCCCGCCCCTCGGGCGAGGCCGCGGCCGGGTCGGCCGGTGACGACGCGGAGACGGACCCGCTCGCGGGCCTCGACTTCGAGCCGTCGGACGAGGCCGAGGTCGACGCGGCCGTCCTGGCCGCGAAGGCCGAGGCGGCCGAGCACCTCGACGCGCTCCAGCGCGAGCGGGCCAGCTTCACGAACTACCGCAACCGGTCGCTGCGCGACCAGGAGGCCGCGCGCACGAAGGGGATCGAGGACGTGCTCACCGCGCTCCTCCCGGTCCTCGACGACATCGACCGCGCGCGGCAGCACGGCGAGCTGACGGGGCCGTTCGCGGCGATCTCCGACAAGCTCGACGCGTCGCTCGAGAAGTTCGGGATCGAGCGCTACGGCGCGGTCGGGGACGAGTTCGACCCCACCGTCCACGAGGCGCTCATGCACCAGCCCGACCCCGAGGCCACCGTCACCACGGTGAACCTCGTCATCGAGCCGGGTTACCGGATCGGGGACCGGGTCGTGCGCGCCGCGCGCGTCTCGGTCGTCGGCCCCCAGTAGGGCGGACCACCGAGCCCTCACGTGCCCCGACGGCGCGGGCGCACCTCCTGCGCGGAGGTGCGCTCCGCCGTCGGGCACGCGAGGATCACCAGCAGCAGACCGACAGACAGCAGCGACGACACGAAGGACCAGGACCACGACCACCGACAGGAGGGAGGCGCCGTGACCGGACAGGACTGGATGGAGAAGGACTTCTACGCCGCGCTCGGCGTCCCCAAGGACGCTGACGACGCCGCGATCAAGAAGGCCTACCGCAAGCTCGCGCGCAAGTACCACCCCGACCAGAACCAGGGTGACGCGAGCGCCGAGGCGAAGTTCAAGGAGATCGGCGAGGCGTACGCCGTGCTGTCGGACCCCAAGGAGCGCGAGCAGTACGACGCGATCCGGGCGATGGCGGGCGGGGGCGCGCGCTTCTCCGCGGGCCCCGGCGGTGCCGGGGGGGCGGGCTTCGAGGACGTGTTCGGCGGCATGTTCGGCGGCGGGGGTCCAGGGGCGGCGGGGGTCCAGGGG
>NZ_LUAZ01000019.1:0-81777 GCF_001647255.1 Cellulosimicrobium sp. I38E | reverse complement strand
GGCCTTCACCTCGGGCTTCGGGGCCGGCTTGGGGGCGGCCGGACGCGCGGGGGCGGGTGCCGCCGCGGGCTTGCTCGCGCCGCCGCCCCCGGCGGGGAAGGCGTCGCGCAGCTTACGGACCACCGGTGGCTCGATGGTCGAGGATGCCGAGCGGACGAACTCACCGAGCTCCGTCAGCTTGGTCATGATGGTCTTGCTCTCCACCCCGAGCTCCTTCGCGAGCTCGTAGACGCGGACCTTTGCCACAACTCTCCTGTCTCGGCCCGCCCCGGACAGGGAGGACCGTCGTTAGTGCTGGGTGCTCATCGCTGGGTACTCATCGGGTGCCCATCGGCTTCTAACCCGCTTCCTTGTCGACGTGTCGTGCAGTGCGGCCCCCGGGAGGGGCCGTGACGCATGGCTCAGACCTGCTCTCCCGGTGGCGCCTCGATCGCGGTGCGGACCGCGGCGAGGTCGAGGGGCCCGGCGACGCGCAGGGCCCGCGGGACTGCCCGCCGGCGTTCCGCCGTCTCGAGGCACCGGGTCGACGCGTGGAGCCACGCACCGCGACCCGGCAGCGACCGCCCGGCGTCCACCACGAGCCGGGGCTCGTCGGTGCTCGCGCCGGACCGGTCGAGGACCAGACGGAGGAGAGCTGACCGCAGGTCGCGCTCCCGGCATCCGACGCACGTGCGGACAGGACCCGAGCCCGTGTCGACGGGGCGGGTCGTGGTGTCCGGGGGCATGGTCGAGGTGCGGGCGCGCGGCCCGGTCGAGGACAGTCTACCGCGCCGTCCCGTCATCCGTGACCGTCCCACGCCCGACGACTACCGGTCTCCGGTGCGGGGACCTGCGGTGGCGTCGCGGTCGGACCCCTCCGCGGGGGTGCCGCCCTCGTCCGAGCGGATGTCGATGCGCCACCCCGTCAGCTTCGCGGCCAGGCGGGCGTTCTGCCCCTCCTTGCCGATCGCGAGCGAGAGCTGGAAGTCGGGGACGACGACGCGCGCGGCCCGGGCCGCCTCGTCGACGACCGTGACGGACGACACACGAGCCGGCGACAGCGCGTTCGCGACGAACTGCGCCGGGTCGTCGCTGTGGTCGACGATGTCGATCTTCTCGCCGTGCAGCTCCGCCATGACGGCGCGCACGCGCGAGCCCATCGGGCCGATGCACGCGCCCTTGGCCCCGAGGCCCGGGACCCGGGACCGCACGGCGACCTTGGTGCGGTGCCCCGCCTCGCGCGCGATCGCGGTGATCTCCACCGAGCCGTCCGCGACCTCGGGCACCTCGAGCTCGAACAGCTTGCGCACGAGGTTCGGGTGCGTCCGGCTCAACGTGATCTGCGCGCCCTTCATTCCCCGGGCGACCTCGAGCACGTAGGCGCGCAGGCGCTCGCCGTGCACGTACTCCTCCGTCGGCACCTGCTCGTGCGGCGGGAGGACGGCCTCCGTGCCACCGACGTCGACCAGGACGACGCGCGGGTCGCGCCCCTGCTGGATGACGCCCGCGAGGACCTCGCCCTCCTTGCCGCGGAACGTGCCGAGGATCTGGTCGTCCTCCGCGTCGCGCAGGCGCTGGACGATGACCTGCCGCGCGGTCGACGTCGCGATCCGGCCGAAGTCGGCGGGCGTGTGGTCGAACTCCGGGCCGTACTCGACCGGGCCGCGCGGGGCGTCCTCGTCGTCGGTCTCGGGAGCGGGCAGCTCCTCGCGCGCCCACACCGTGACGTGCCCGGTCTTGCGGTCGAGCTCGACCCGGGCGCGCGTGTACGCGTCCGGGGTGCGGTGGTACGCCGAGAGCAGGGCCTGCTCGATCGCGGCGACCAGGACGTCGAGGCTGATGTCCCTCTCGCGCTCCAGCAGGCGCAGCGCGCTCATGTCCACGTCCATCGTCAGGCCTCCTCGTCGCGGGCGGTCGTGTCGTCGGTCGAGCCGTCGGTCTCGTCGAGCTCGGGCAGGTCCGCCTCGAGGGCGCGCTTGAGCTCCACCTGCACCTGCCCACGGACCACGTCGACCAGCGGCACGACGCGCTCCGTCACGGCCCCGCGCGTGCCGGGCACGTCCAGGACGAGGCCGGGGTCGACCTCGGACCCGGCCCGCAGCCGCCCCTCGACCGTGCCGCCGTCGGCGAGCTGGAGGCGCACCAGACGACCGCGGGCGCGCCGGAAGTGGCGGGGCTCGGTGAGCGGTCGGTCGGTGCCGGGCGTCGAGACCTCGAGCGTGTACGCACCGTGGAGCGGGTCCACCGCGTCGAGCGCCGTGGAGATCGGGTGCGTCGCCTCCGCCACCGTGTCGAGGTCGAGGTTCCCCTCGACGTCGTCGGGGAGGTCGAGCACGACGCGCACCACGGACCGGGCACCGGCGCGCGACACCGTGACGTCCTCGAGGTGGAGACCCGCGTCCACGACCACCGGCTCGATGGCCTCGCGCACGCTCTCGCGGAGCGCGTGCGTGGCCGCGTCGCCTCCGGGTGCCTTGCCGGGCTGACCGCCCGCCTGCCCTGCCATGACTCAGCTCCTGTCCGTGTCCCACGCCGGGTACGGAAGACGACCGGTGTGTTGTTGTCTCGGGATCTCCCGACGATCCGCTCGTCGGGACGTTCGACCGGGGACCAGCCTAACGACTCACGGGCCCCGGACGTGACATCATCGCCCCCGATGAGTCCCCACGCGACCGCGGTGCCCGCCGCGCCCCGTACCCGCCCGCGCCGGACGACCCGGCCCGGCGGGCGGGTGCTCGCGGCGGTGACGGCGCTCGTGACCGGCGTCCTGGCGGCCGGGTGCGGCGTCCGGCTGGAGACCCCGCCCCCCACCGAGCCCTCGCCGGACGCCGTCGAGGCCCTGCGCGCCGGCGCGGTGGACGACGCCCTCGCGGTCGCCGACCTCGTGGCGGACGTCACGCCGGGGGTGACCGACCCGGCCACGCTCGCGGCGCTCGAGGAGGCCGCCGCGTTCGCCGAGCAGCACGCGGACGCCCTCGGCGGGGTCTACGACTCCGGTCTGGACGACCTCGACCTCCCGGCCGGCGACCCGACGTCGACCGCCCCGGCGGACGACACCGACGAGCCGGCCGACGACGCAGCCGGCACCGAGGAGGACCGCGCGGAGGAGGACGGCACGGCGGACGGGCCCGGTGACGGCGCCGCCACGACCGACGACGTCGTCGTCGCGCTCGTCGAGGCCGCGCAGCGCACGGGCGCCTCGGCCGACGCGGCGACGGACGCCGGGCTCGCCCGGCTCCTCGCGTCCGTCGCCGCCTCGGAGCACGTCTCGGCACAGCGCCTCGCCGCGCTGACCAGGTCCGCTGCGGCCGACGCGCTCGTGACGACGGCCCCGCCCGTCGAGGAGGCGCCGGCCGGGATCGGCGCCGCCGACCTCGCGACGCTCGTCGAGACGGAGGACGCCGCGGGGTACGCGTACGAGGTGCGCGCCGCGCAGTCGGAGGACGACGCGCGGACCGCGGCGGTCGCGCGCGCGGCCGAGCACCGGGCCCGCGGCCAGGCCTGGGCCCTCGCGGCCGGGACGGACGGCACCGCCCAGGACCCCCGTCGGGTCGCCTACGTGCTGCCGGACGACGCGGACGTCGCCGCCCTCGCGCGCCAGGTCGAGTCGGGCCTCGCGCAGACGTACGCGAGCCTCGTCGCCGCCGCCGCGCCCACGTCGCGGGCGGAGGCGGTCGCCCTCCTCGTCGACGCGTGGGCGAGCGCGGTCGCGTGGGGCGAGGCGCCGGTCGCGTTCCCCGGACTCCCGGAGCAGGCGGCCGGCTGAGCCGCCCCGCGTCCCTGCCGGACGGGCTCGGGGCCTACGGCTCCGGCCCGCGCCCGACCGTCCCCGCTCCCCCGACGGCCCGCGACGACGAGGCGCCCCCGGCCCGAACCCGGACCGGGGGCGCCTCCGACGCCACGTCGTGTCAGCCGAGGAGCTCGGCGACCTGCGTGGCGACGTGCTCGACGGCGTCCGCGACCGCGACCGGGACCGCCTCGCCCGCACGCGGGCGGACCTCGACGACGCCGTCGGCGAGGCCGCGGCCCACGATGAGCAGCAGCGGCACGCCGAGGAGCTCGGCGTCCTTGAACTTCACGCCGGGCGAGACCTTGGGGCGGTCGTCGTAGACGACCTCGATGCCCCGGGCGGCGAGCTCGGTCGCGAGGCGCTCGGCCTCGTCGAACACGCTCGCGTCCTTGCCCGTCGCGAGGACGTGGACGTGCGCGGGCGCGACGTGCGCGGGCCACGCCAGCCCGGCGTCGTCGTGGTTGGCCTCCGCGAGCGCCGCGAGGACGCGCGTCACGCCGATGCCGTACGACCCCATGGTCACGACGACCTGCTTGCCGTTCTCGTCGAGCACGGTGAGACCGAGCGCCTGGGCGTACTTGCGGCCGAGCGCGAAGATGTGGCCGATCTCGATGCCGCGGGCCAGCTCGAGCGGGCCCGAGCCGTCGGGCGCGAGGTCGCCCGCGCGCACCTCGGCGGCCTCGACCGTGCCGTCGGCCGAGAAGTCGCGCTCGGCGACGAGGTCGAACACGTGCCGGCCCGGCTCGTTCGCCCCGGTGATCCAGCGGGTGCCCGCGACGACGCGCGGGTCGAGCAGGTAGCGCACGGAGTGCCGCTCGGGCACCTCGCCCTCGGCGACGTCGGCGGGCACGTCGCGGCGGACGTTCGGGCCGAGCGCCTGCGGTCCGATGTAGCCCTTGACGAGCTCGGGGTGCGCGGCGAAGTCCGCGTCCGTCGCCGGCTCGACCTCGGCGGGCTCGAACGCCGCGCCGACGCGCTTGAGGTCGACCTCGCGGTCGCCGGGCAGCCCGACGACGACGACCTCGCGGCGGCCGTCGGGGTGCGTGAGGGCGAGCACGACGTTCTTCAGCGTGTCCGCCGCGGTCCACGCACGGTCGGGGCGCGGGAAGCGCGCGTTGGAGAAGGCGACGAGCGAGTCGATCGTCGGGGTGTCCGGGGTGTCCTCGACGTGCGCCGCGGGCGCGTCGGCGTAGTCGACGTCCTCGGGAACGGGCGTGACGACCGCCTCGACGTTCGCCGCGTACCCGCCGGGCGAGCGGACGAACGTGTCCTCGCCGATCGGCGTGGGGGTCAGGAACTCCTCGGAGCGCGAGCCGCCCATGGCGCCCGACGTCGCGGCCACGATGACGTACTCGAGCCCGAGCCGGTCGAAGATGCGCCGGTACGCCGCGCGCTGCGCCTCGTAGGAGCGCTCGAGGCCCTCGTCCGTGGTGTCGAACGAGTAGGCGTCCTTCATGACGAACTCGCGGCCGCGGATGAGGCCCGCGCGCGGACGCGCCTCGTCGCGATACTTGGTCTGGATCTGGTAGATCGTCAGCGGCAGGTCCTTGTACGACGAGTACAGGTCCTTGACGAGGAGCGTGAACATCTCCTCGTGCGTCGGCGCGAGGAGGTAGTCACCCTCCTTGCGGTCCTTGAGCCGGAAGATGTTGGGCCCGTACTCCGTCCAGCGACCCGTCGCCTCGTACGGCTCCTTGGGCAGCAGCGCCGGGAAGTGCACCTCCTGCGCGCCCGCCGCGGCCATCTCCTCGCGGACCACGTCCTCGACCTTGCGCAGCACGCGCAGCCCGAGCGGGAGCCAGGTGTAGATGCCGGGGGCGGCACGGCGGATGTAGCCCGCTCGCACGAGGAGCTTGTGGCTCGCGACCTCGGCGTCGGCCGGGTCCTCGCGCAGCGTCCGGACGAACAGGGTGGACAGGCGCAGGAGGTCGGCGCCCCGGACGCGGGTGGAGGCCGCGGCGGGCGCGCCGGACGTGACGGAAGACATGCGCCCCACCCTACCGGCGGGGAGGATGTCCCCATGCCCGAGCTGCCCGAGGTCGAGGCCCTGGTCCGGTTCCTCGACGACCGCGCGACCGGCCGCACCGTCGTGGCCGCCGACGTCGCCCAGATCGCCGCGCTCAAGACGTTCGACCCGCCCGTCGGCGCCCTCGTCGGCCGCGTCGTGACCGGCGCGCGCCGGCACGGCAAGTGGCTCGACCTCGTCCTCGCGCAGCCCGTCGGCGGACCGCCCGCGCCCGGGCCCGACGACGAGGTCCACCTCGTCTTCCACCTCGCCCGGGCGGGGTGGCTGCGCTGGTCCGACAAGGCGCCGACGACCCCCGTCCGTCCCCGGCTCGGCGGCAGCGGCGGAGGGAAGGCGGCGGTGCTCGCCCTGCGCGTACGCCTGGACGACGGCTCGGGGTTCGACCTGACCGAGGCCGGGACGCGCAAGCGGCTCGCGGTCCACGTCGTCCGGCACCCGGAGGAGGTCCGCGCGATCGAGACGCTCGGGATCGAGCCGCTCGACCCCGGCTTCACGCCCGAGGCGCTGGGCGCGCTCATGGCGGCACGCAACCAGCAGGTCAAGGGCCTGCTGCGCGACCAATCGTCGATCGCCGGGATCGGGAACGCCTACTCCGACGACATCCTCCACGCGGCGCGCACGAGCCCGTTCAAGCTCACGCGCTCGTTCACGCCGGACGAGGTCGCCCGGGTGCACGCCGCCGTCGGAGAGGTGCTCGCCGAGGCCGTCGCGGCGTCGTCGGGCAAGCCCGCTGCGGAGCTCAAGGATGCCAAGCGCGCGGGGATGCGCGTGCACGGGCGCACCGGGCTGCCGTGCCCCGTGTGCGGGGATACCGTGCGGGAGGTGAGCTTCGCCGACCGCAGCCTGCAGTACTGCGCGACGTGCCAGACGGGCGGGCAGGTGCTCGCCGACCGCCGGATGTCGCGCCTGCTCAAGTAGCGGACCGGTCGCGGGTCGTCAGAAGAGGACGGTCGCGTAGGTGCCGACCTGCTCGAACCCGACGCGGCGGTACGTCGCGAGGGCGCGGGTGTTGTAGTCGTTGACGTACAGCGAGACGACGGGCGGCCCGGCGCGGCGGGCGGCCTCGGCCGGGGCGCCCTGGCGTGCGAGGTGCACGACGGCGGCCATCCCCGGCGCGGCCAGGCCCTGTCCGCGGTACCGCGGGTCGACCCACACGCCCTGCACCTGGGCGACGAGCGGCGTCACCGCGCCGAGCTCGGCCTTGAAGACGACGTGCGGCGCGCCGTCGCCGCCCGCGAGCCGGACGAACGACCGGCCGGCGAGCACGAGCGACCGCACGCGCTCCTCGTACGCCCGCCCGCCGCCCTCGACCGGTGAGTAGCCCACCTCCTCGGTGAACATGCGCACGCACGCCGGCAGGACGACCGGGACCTCGGCGGGGACGGAGCGCCGCACGCCGGGGTCGGGCGCGACGTCGGGCTCGCGGTCGATCGCGAGCGAGGGCTGGTTCGCCCGGATCTCGCGCGGCGACGGCCAGTGCGGCGCGAGCAGCTCCCACAGCGCGAGGACGGCGTCGCGCTCGCCGACGACCGACGACGACCGTCGCCCCGCGTGCCGCGCGAGCTCGGCGAACGCCGTGACCGCCGCCCGCGCGCGCGACGCGTCGAGCGACGCGGGCACCACCGGGACGAGGTTCGCCCCCGCCCAGCACACCGCCTCGAGCGGGCCGACGGCCGGGAACCCCCACGCCTGACCGCCCGCCGCGTGCAGGCCCGCGTGCTGCGCGACCGCGAGCCGTGCCGCAGCGAGCGTCGACGCGACCGGGTCGCCCGCGCACACCGCCAGCGCCTCCGGGACGTCCGCGTCGACGAGCACGCGCGCCCGAGGGCGCCCGCCGTGCCCGGCCTCGCCCCGCGCCCGAGGCCGCAGGGCCGGGACGGACGGGCGCCAGCGGCTCACGAGGGCGTCAGCCGACCGTGACGACCGGCGGGCCGGCCTGCGCGTCGTTCTCCGGCGTCATGGTCTCCGCGATGCGCAGCGCCTCCTCGATGAGCGTCTCCACGATCAGCGACTCCGGCACCGTCTTGACGACCTCGCCCTTGACGAAGATCTGTCCCTTGCCGTTGCCCGACGCGACGCCGAGGTCCGCCTCGCGCGCCTCGCCCGGACCGTTGACGACGCAGCCCATGACCGCGACGCGCAGGGGCACCTCCATGCCCTCGAGCCCGGCCGTAACCTTCTCCGCGAGCGTGTACACGTCCACCTGGGCGCGGCCGCACGACGGGCAGGAGACGATCTCGAGCTTGCGGGGGCGCAGGTTGAGCGCCTGGAGGATCTGGTTGCCGACCTTGACCTCCTCGACCGGGGGCGCGGACAGCGAGACGCGGATCGTGTCGCCGATGCCCTTGCTCAGCAGCGCGCCGAACGCCGTGGCCGACTTGATCGTGCCCTGGAACGCGGGGCCGGCCTCGGTCACGCCGAGGTGCAGCGGCCAGTCCCCCGCCTCCGCGAGCAGCTCGTACGCCCGCACCATGACGACCGGGTCGTTGTGCTTCACGGAGATCTTGAAGTCGTGGAAGCCGTGCTCCTCGAACAGCGACGCCTCCCACACGGCCGACTCGACCAGCGCCTCGGGCGTCGCCTTGCCGTACTTCGCGAGCAGGCGCGGGTCGAGGGAACCGGCGTTCACGCCGATGCGCAGGGACACGCCCGCGTCGGACGCCGCCTTCGCGATCTCCTTGACCTGGTCGTCGAACTTGCGGATGTTGCCCGGGTTCACGCGCACCGCGGCGCAGCCCGCGTCGATCGCGGCGAACACGTACTTGGGCTGGAAGTGGATGTCCGCGATCACCGGGATCTGCGACTTCTTGGCGATCGCCGGCAGCGCGAGCGCGTCGTCCGCGCTCGGCACCGCGACGCGCACGATGTCGCAGCCCGACGCCGTGAGCTCCGCGATCTGCTGGAGGGTGGCGTTGATGTCCGTCGTCGGCGTCGTCGTCATCGACTGGACGCTGATGGGGGCGTCGCCGCCGACGTCCACCTTGCCGACCTTGATCTTGCGGCTCTTGCGTCGCGGCGCGAGGACCGGCGGCGGGGCGGCAGGCATTCCGAGACTGATGGGTACGCTCACGCCCCTAGTATCCCCCGTCGGCCGTCCGACGCCGCACGTCGGACCTGTCCGGGACGTCACCTTCCCGCTCGGTCCAGCACATCTTCGCGCCCCCTCCACGCGCGCCACGCCGCGGTGGAGCCAGCAGTCACGAGAGAGCTCGCCACGTTCGACGTCGCGACCGGAGGTTCTTCCTCACGGACCGCTCGGCGGGCTACGTCAAGCGGACGGGGTCGATGATGTCGGCGAGGATGAGCAGAGCGCCGACGCCGACGAGGACGACGAACATGACGTACGCGACGGGCATCATGCGGGCGAGGTCCGCCGGGCCGGGGCGCGGGAGCCCGCGGGCGCGCGCGACCGTGCGCTTGGCCCCCTCGTAGAGGGCGTTGACGACGTGCCCGCCGTCGAGCGGCAGGAGCGGGATGAGGTTGAAGACGAACAGCGCGACGTTGAGCGCGGCGAGCAGCAGGAGCATCGTCACGACGCGGTCGAGGATCGGGCTCTCTGCCCCGGCGACGTCGACCGCGACGCGACCGACCCCGACGACGCTCATCACGGAGTCCTGGCCGCGCGGCGCGTCGGTGAACGCTGCCTGGGCGGCCTCGTAGACCTTGACGGGCAGGGTCACGATGATCCCCGCGGTTCCGGACACCTGCTGCCACGTCGCCTCGGCGGCGACGCCGATCCCGGTGGGCTCCCGCTCGACCGTCGGGGTGAAGCCGACGAACCCGGCGGGCTCGGTCACCGGGTCTCCGGAGTCGTCGACGACGGGCGTCCCGTCCTCGGCGACGACCTGGCGCTCGACGTCGACCGGGGTGATGGTGAGGTCGACCTGCTCGCCGTCGCGCTCGACGACGACGGGCGTCGCCTGCCCGCCCGCGCCGCGGATCATCCCGGAGAGCTGGTCCCAGGAGGTCACCTCCTCGCCGTCGAACGACACGACCGTGTCGCCGGGCTCCAGGCCGGCGGCGGCCGCGGGTGACGGTTCGGCGGTGGCGGCGCACTCCTCCTGCTCGGTCGCGACGACCGACGGGACGCACGCGGAGACGGACCCGACCGTGGTCGTGACGGCAGGCAGGCCGATGCCGACGCACACGATCGCCATGAGCACGAACGCGATGAGGAGGTTCATGAACGGGCCGCCGAGCATGACGACGACCTTCTTGGGCGCGGAGAGGTTGTAGAAGGCCCGGTGCTCCTCGCCGGGGCGGATCTCCTCGGTGCTCGCGTCGCGCGCGTCGGCGACGACCTGCGAGAAGAAGCCGTTGCCCCGCGGGCGCGCGCCGGCGGGGGCGGGCGGGTACATGCCGACGAGGCGGACGTAGCCGCCGAGCGGGATCGCCTTGAACCCGTACTCGGTCTCGCCCTTGGTCCGCGACCACAGGGTCGGGCCGAACCCGACCATGTACTGGCTCACCCGGACGCCGAACCTCTTCGCGGGCACCATGTGCCCGACCTCGTGCAGCGCGATCGAGACGACGATCCCGACCACGATCACGAGGATGCCGATCAGCGTCGCCATCGTTCCCTCTGCTCCTTCTCGGTCCGGGCGCTCGACGCGCCCGGACGGTTGCTCGTCACCGGCGGTCCAGGAACTCGTGCGCGCGGGCGCGGGCCCAGGCCTCTGCGTCCGCCACGTGGTCCAACGTCACGGCGTCCGCGGGGGTTCCGTCGTGCGCAGCGAGCACGCGCTCGACCGTCGTCACGATGTCACCGAAACCTGCGCGTCCGCTGAGGAACGCCGCGACGGCCTCCTCGTTGGCCGCGTTGTACACGGCCGGGTGCGTCGCGCTCGCCGCGACGGCCGCGCGCGCGAGGTTCACGGCCGGGAACGCGGCGTCGTCGAGCGGCTCGAACGTCCACGACGTCGCGGCCGTCCAGTCGCACGGCGGGGTCACCGGGTCGAGCCGGTCGGGCCACGACAGGCCCAGCGCGATGGGCAGGCGCATGTCCGGGGGCGACGCCTGGGCGATCGTGGAGCCGTCGACGAACTCGACCATCGAGTGCACCACGGACTGCGGGTGCACGACGACCGTGATGTCGTCGGCCGGGACGTCGAACAGCAGGTGCGCCTCGATGAGCTCGAGGCCCTTGTTCATGAGGCTCGCGGAGTTCACGGTGACGACCGGCCCCATGGCCCAGGTGGGGTGCGCGAGCGCCTGCTCGACCGTCGCGGCCTTGACCGCGTCGGCCTCCCAGCCGCGGAACGGCCCGCCCGACGCGGTGAGGATGAGGCGCCGCACCTCGGCGCGCGTCCCCGAGCGCAGGCACTGCGCGATCGCCGAGTGCTCGGAGTCCACGGGGACGATCTGGTCGGCGTGCTGCTGCGCCGCGCGCACCAGGGCGCCTCCGGCGACGAGCGACTCCTTGTTCGCGAGCGCGAGCGTGGACCCCGCGCGCAGCGCGGCGAGCGTCGGGCCGAGGCCGACGGAGCCCGTGACGCCGTTGAGGACGACGTCGCTCCCCCGGCCGGCGAGCTCGGCCGCGGCGTCGGGTCCGGCGAGCACCTCGGGGACGTCCCCGCGGCCGGACACGGCGCCCGCCAGCGCGGCCTCGAGCGCCTCCGCACGACTCTTGTCCGCGACCCCGACCGCGCGCACCCCGAGCTCCACGGCCTGGCGCGCGAGCAGGTCGACGTCGCCGCCGCCCGCCGAGAGCGCCTCGACGCGGAACCTGTCGGGGTGGGCCCGGACGACGTCGATCGCCTGCGTGCCGATCGACCCGGTCGAGCCGAGGATCGTCACGGTGCGGGGGGCGCGTGCGGGACTGTCGAGCATGGCTCCCATCCTTCCAGGCCGCGGACGGTGCGCGGGCACCGTGCCGGTCGTGGCCCGGTCAGCGCGGGGCGGTCCACTCGAGCGTGTACCGGAAGAAGAGCCGACGGCGCACGCGCACCCCGGGCAGGTGCGCCCGGGCCGTGCGCGCGACCTCGTCGACGGAGTGCCGCGGGTCTCGCACGGGCATGCCCGGAGCGTCGGGACCGGTGTCGCCGGGCCGGGCTCGGCGGGGGTGCTTCACGAGGCCCACGAGCGGGTTGAGGAACGCGGACGCGACGTCGACCGCGAGGTCGCGTGCCGACGTCACGCGCGCGAGGCCGACGACGAGCAGGCGCCCGCCCGGGGCGAGCAGGCCACGGGCGTGCCGAAGCGCCTCGTCGAGGTCGAGATGGTGCAGCACCGCGACCATCGTCACCGCGTCGTAGCCGCCGCCCTCGGGGCCGTCTAGACCCTCCGGCCGCGCCTGTGGGCCGCACGCGTCGTGCGCGTGGACGCGGTCTGGCGTGCGGACGTCGTCGAACCTCAGCAGCCGCACGGTGACGGCGGGTTCGTCGGCGTGCCGCGCGCGGGCCTGGGCGACCATGCCGGCGTCGGCGTCGATCCCGTGGACCGCGTCCGCCCGGCGCCGGAGCCTGCCGAGGAGGACGCCCGCACCGCAGCCCACGTCGAGCACGACCCGGGCGTCGCGGGGCACGCGCCGCACGACCCAGCCGTGAAAGTGCTCGTTGTGGTTCCAGGGGTGCCGGGCGTTGACGCCGCTCAGCCACGACGCCGCACCCCGGACCAACGGGTTCGAGGAGGTCCGGGGATCGAGGCTCACGCGCGTCGGGGAGGGCGGGACGTCGTCACTCGACGCCGAGCAGGACCTCGATGGCGCGGGCGAAGAACGCGTCGACCGGCCCCTCCGCGTACCCGTCGCGACCACGCGCGCGGCCGAACGTCGCGGAACGGATCTCCGCCGCGGTGATCGGCACCTGACGGTCGAAGTAGGCGACGAGCCGGTCGCACAGGTCGTCCACGTCGTCGACGTCGTACGCGGGCTTGCCGCGCTCCGCCAGTGCGAACTTCTCACCGTCCGGGCGGCCCAGGCGGCCGTAGAGCGAGCGGGCACGCTCCGCGAGCGCGTTCATCCAGGCCTGCTGGCCGTGCGCCGCGACGTACTCGGCGCGCTGCCGCGCGATGAACGCGCCCTCGAGCCGGTCGAGCGCGGCGTCGACCTCGTGGGTGTTGTACCCGCCCCGCACCAGGTCGAAGACCGACGCCTGGATCTCGGTGCTGGTCAGCCGGTCCGACACCCGGCCCTCGTACACGTCGCGCGCGTGCTCGAAGAAGTCGTCGACCTCCTCGGGGTCGTACCCGTTCCGGGTCTTGCCGACCGTGGTGAACAGCGAACTCACTCGTCCTCCTCTGCAGCGAGCTGCCCGCAGGCGCCGTCGATGTCGCTGCCGCGGGTGTCACGGATCGTCGTCGGGATCCCGTGCCCGCGCAATCGTGCCACGAACTCCGCCTCGACGGCAGGGTCGCTGGCCGTCCAGATCGAGCCGGGCGTCGGGTTGAGCGGGATCGGGTTGACGTGCACCCAGCCGCGGCCGCGCACGTTGAGCTTCTCGCCGAGCAGGTCGGCGCGCCACGCGTGGTCGTTCATGTCCTTGATGAGCGCGTACTCGATGCTCACGCGCCGGCCCGTGACCTCGAAGTAGTGCCGTGCCGCGTCGAGCGTCTCGTCGACGCTCCACCGCGTGTTGATCGGCACGAGCTCGCTGCGCAGGTCGTCGTCGGGAGCGTGCAGCGACAGCGCGAGCGTCACCGGGATCCCCTCGTCGGCGAGCTTGCGCATTGCCGGGACGAGCCCGACCGTCGAGACCGTGATGTTGCGCGCCGACATGCCGAGACCGTCCGGGGCCGGCGCGACGAGGCGGCGCACGGTGCCCATGACGGCCTTGTAGTTGGCGAGCGGCTCACCCATGCCCATGAACACGAGGTTGTTGAGCCGGGTCGCGCCGCCGGGGATCTCCCCGTCCGCGAGCGAGCGGGCCGCGGAGCGCACCTGCTCGACGATCTCCGCGACGGACAGGTTGCGCGTGAGGCCGAGCTGCCCGGTCGCGCAGAACGGGCACGCCATGCCGCAGCCCGCCTGGCTCGACACGCAGAGGGTGGAGCGCTGCGGGTACCGCATGAGCACCGACTCGACCTTGGCGCCGTCGAAGAGGTGCCAGAGCGTCTTGACCGTCGTCCCGCCGTCGGCCTCCATGCGGCGCGCCGCGGTGAGCAGCGGCGGGAAGAGCGCGTCCGTGAGCACGTCGCGCGTCGCCTTCGGCAGGTCCGTCATCGCCTCGGGGTCGCGCGTGAGGTGCGCGTAGTAGTGCGTCGCGAGCTGCTTGGCCCGGAACGGCTTCTCCCCCAGCTCGACGACGACGTCGCGCACCTCCTCGGGTGCGAGGTCGGCGAAGTGGCGCGGCGGCTTGCCGCGCCGGGGCGCGGTCATGACGAGCGGGAGCGGCTTCGACTCCGCGGACGGGCGGACGGAACGGACGGTCATGAGGAGGTCCAAGCGTGGGGGGTCGTGCGGACGGTTCGCACCGCGGTGCGAGCGGGTCGTCGGACGGCTGTCAGACGGCGAGCGCGAGGAGCACGTACACGAACGGAGCGGTGAGGAGCATGGAGTCGAGCCGGTCCAGGATGCCTCCGTGACCGGGCAGGAGCGACCCCATGTCCTTCAATTCTAGGTCGCGCTTGATCATCGACTCGGCGAGGTCGCCGATCGTGGCGGTGAGCGGGGCGAGGACGCCCAGCGCGACGCCCAGGAGGGGGCTCGCTCCGAGGCCCACCACGGCCCCGACCACGCCGACCGCCGTCGCGAGCACGAACGAGCCTGCCAGTCCCTCCCAGGACTTCTTGGGGCTCACCGAGGGAGCCAACGGGTGGCGCCCGAACAGGACGCCCGCGACGTACCCGCCGACGTCGTTCGCGACGGCGAGCAGGATGAAGATCAGGACCCGGACGCGTCCGTCGGGCGCCGCGAGCATGAGCATGACGAACCCCGCCATGAACGGCAGGTACGCCGCCGCGAACGTCGCCGCCGCGGCGTCGCGCACCGCCGCGGTCCCCGACCCGTCGATGACCCGCCACACGACGGCGCCCGCGACCGTGAGCATGAAGGAGACGAGCAGCGCCTCCGGGCCCGAGTAGAACGAGGACACGAGGATGCCCACCGTGCCCACGAGGAGCGGGAGGAGCGGGAGGTGCAGCTCGCGGCGCTTGAACGCCTGGGCGAGCTCCCACAGCGCGGCGCCGACCGCCACGGTCGCGAGCAGCACGAAGAACTCGGGCCGGAAGGCGAGGCTCGCCGCGACGAGCGCGAGCAGGCCGAGGCCCACCGCGATCGCCACGGGGAGGTTGCGGCCCGCCTTCGGGGCGCGCGCCACGGAGGTGCTGTCGCCGGCGGCCGTCGAGGAGGTGTCGGTCATCGGTGCGTGGAGGAGCTCGCCGGACGAGGTGCTCAGACCTCGAGCAGCTCGCTCTCCTTGCCCGCGAGCAGCACGTCGACCTGGTCCACGTGCGCCTTGGTGAGGGACTCGAGCTCCTTCTCGGCGCGCCCGACCTCGTCCTCGCCGGCCTCGCCGTCGCGCGCGATGCGGTCCAGCTCCTCCTTGGCGCGACGACGCACGTTGCGGATCGCGACGCGCGAGTCCTCGGCCTTCGACTTCGCGAGCTTCACGAAGTCACGGCGACGCTCTTCCGTGAGGGCGGGCAGCACGACGCGGATGACGTTGCCGTCGTTGGACGGGTTCACGCCGAGGTCGGAGTCGCGCAGCGACTTCTCGACCGCCGTGATCGAGCTCTTGTCGAACGGCGAGACGAGGATCGTGCGAGCCTCGGTCACCGTGAACGACGCGAGCTGCTGCAACGGCGTCGGCGCACCGTAGTAGTCGACCGTGATCTTGTTGAACATCGCGGCGTTCGCACGGCCCGTGCGGATCGCGGCGAAGTCCTCCTTGGCCACCTCGACGGCCTTGTCCATCTTCTCCTCGGCCTCGAGGAGGGTCTCGTCGATCACCAGTGCTCCTTCGTCGTTCGTCGTGGGTCGGTCCGTGCGGTCGCGGCCGGGGTCTCCGGCGTCGGCGCACCGATGTCAGTCGGTCGTGACCAGTGTGCCAATATTCTCGCCGACCAGGGCACGCGTGACGTTCCCCGGCTCGCCCATGCCGAAGACGCGCATGCGCACGTCGTTGTCGCGGCACAGGCTCAGCGCCGTCGCGTCCATGACGCCGAGGTCGTTGACGAGCGCGTCGGTGTAGGTGAGGTGGTCGAGCTTCGTCGCCGACGGGTCCTTGCGCGGGTCGGCCGTGTAGACGCCGTCCACGCCGTTCTTGCCCATGAGGACCTCCTGGCAGTGCGTCTCGAGGGCGCGCTGCACGGAGACCGTGTCGGTGGAGAAGTAGGGCATGCCGGCGCCGGCGCCGAAGATGACGACGCGGCCCTTCTCGAGGTGGCGGATGGCCCGCAGCGGGATGTACGGCTCGGCGACCTGGCCCATGGTGATGGCGGTCTGCACGCGCGTCTTCACCCCCGCCTGCTCGAGGAAGTCCTGGAGGGCGAGGCAGTTCATCACGGTGCCGAGCATGCCCATGTAGTCGGCACGCGCGCGGTCCAGACCGCGCTGCGAGAGCTCGGCGCCGCGGAAGAAGTTCCCGCCGCCGACGACGATGGCGACCTGCACGCCCTGCGCGACCGCATCGGCGATCTCCCGGGCGACGCGCTGGACGACGTCGGGCGCCAGACCGATCTGCCCGCCGCCGAACGTCTCGCCCGACAGCTTGAGGAGCACCCGCCGGTGCTCGGTCCCCTCGCGGGGCGTGGTCTGCTCGCCTGCCGTCACTGTCGACACCTGTCCTTCGTCCTGGCCCGGTGGGGCGGGGTGGTCCTGCTCCGCCGTCGTCCCACCCGATGGTGCGGCACGACGCCGGTCGTCGCGCGCCCGGGGCCGGGTGCGCGGTCGGCCCGGTCCCACCGCCTCGCGGGCGACGGGACCGGGCCGACGGGGGCGTCAGGCGCCGACGCGGTACCGCACGAACTCGGTGATGGTGCCGCCGGCCTCGGAGACGACCTGGCCGACCGTCTTCTTGGGGTCCTTCGCGAGCGGCTGGTCGACGAGGACGACGTCCTTGAAGAAGCCGTTCAGGCGACCCTCGATGATCTTCGGCAGCGCGGCCTCGGGCTTGCCCTCGTTGCGCGAGGTCTCCTCGGCGATGCGGCGCTCGTTCTCGACCGTCTCGGCCGGGACCTCGTCGCGCGACAGGTACGTCGGGGACATCGCGGCGACGTGCTGCGCGACGTCCTTCGCGACGGTCTCGCCCGCGGCGTCCGTGGCGACGACGACGCCGATCGACGGCGGCAGGTCGCGCGCGGTGCGGTGCAGGTACGCGGTGACGCGCTCGCCCGCGACGCGGGTCACGCGGCGCAGGACGATCTTCTCGCCGAGCGTGGCGGCCTGGTTGTCGATGACCTGCTGGACGGTCTCGCCGTCCGCGTCGGCGGCGAGCGCCGCGTCGGCGTCGCGCGCACCGGCGTCGGCCGCAGCCTTGAGGACGCGGTCCGCGAGAGAGATGAACGTGTCGTTCTTCGCGACGAAGTCCGTCTCGGAGTTGAGCTCGATGAGCGTCGCGACCTGGCCACCCTCGGTGTCGCGGATGTCGACGGCGATGAGGCCCTCGGAGGTCGAGCGGCCCTCGCGCTTGGCGACGCCCTTCAGACCCTTGACGCGGATGATCTCGAGCGCCTTCTCCGCGTCGCCGTCCGCCTCGTCGAGAGCCTTCTTGACGTCGAGCATGCCGGCGCCGGTGCGCTCGCGCAGGGCCTTGATGTCAGCGGCGGTGTAGTTCGCCATGGTGGTTCCTCACTCGTGGTTCGTCACGGGTTCTTCGTCACGGGTACGTGCAGGGGGCACCGTGGCGGTGCCCGGTGTGCGCCGGTGGGACGGCACGGGGTGCGCGGCGGTCGCCCGCCGCGCACCCCGGGACGTCACTTGGTCTCGTCGGCCTCGGCGTCGGCGACCACGGCCTCGGCGTCGGCGACGACGGCAGCCTCGGCGGCGGCCTCCTCGACGACCTCGGCGGTGGCGTCGCCCGGCTCCTCGGCGGCGACCTCGGCAGCAGCCTCGGCCACGCCCTCGGCCGCGGCGGCCTCGACGTTCGCCTCGGCGGCGGTCTCGTCGGCCTCGAGCTGCTTCTCGGCACCGGCGAGGAGCTCACGCTCCCACTCGGCGAGCGGCTCGGCCTCGGCGCCCGCCTCGGCCTCGGCGCCCGAGCGACCGGAGTGGCGCTGGAGCAGGCCCTCGGCGGCGGCGTCCGCGATCACGCGGGTGAGCAGCGTGACGGAGCGGATGGCGTCGTCGTTGCCGGGGATCTTGTAGTCCACGACGTCGGGGTCGCAGTTGGTGTCGAGGATCGCGACGATCGGGATGTTGAGCTTGCGCGCCTCGTCGACCGCGAGGTGCTCCTTGTTCGTGTCGACGATCCACACGGCGGAGGGGACCTTCGCCATGTCGCGGATGCCGCCGAGCGTGCGGGCGAGCTTGTCCTTCTCGCGACGCAGGACGAGGAGCTCCTTCTTGGTCAGGCCGGAGCCCGCGACGTCGTCGAAGTCGATCTCCTCGAGCTCCTTGAGGCGCTGGAGACGCTTGTGCACCGTGGTGAAGTTGGTGAGCATGCCACCGAGCCAGCGGTGGTTCACGTAGGGCATGCCGACGCGCGCGGCCTGCTCGGCCACGGGCTCCTGGGCCTGCTTCTTGGTGCCGACGAACAGGATGGAGCCGCCGTGCGCGACGGTCTCCTTGACGAACTCGTACGCGCGGTCGATGTACGACAGCGACTGCTGGAGGTCGACGATGTAGATGCCGTTGCGCTCGGTGAAGATGAAACGCTTCATCTTCGGGTTCCAACGGCGGGTCTGGTGCCCGAAGTGGACACCGCTCTCGAGGAGCTGGCGCATGGTCACGACGGCCATGACACGTCCTTTCGCCGTGCGGCCCGGGATCCACCCGGTGCGCGCACGCTTCTGGCGGCCCCTCCCGGAGGACGGACCGCGGTGCGGTTGTCGGTGACGACCCTGGTGGTCGCACCCCTGGCGCCACCCGTGCCGACGCCTGCGACGCACCGTTCGAGCAGGTGCGGGCAGGACCGACGCCGGACGCGGCCCCGCCCGGACCGGCAGAGCCGGGAGGATGGGCGAGGACGTGACGCGCGAAGTCGACCGGCTCCGTCCTCGGCCGAGGTGATCACCTCGGGCCGGGCACGGCGAACGCGCCGGTCGCAGCGGCAAGTCTACCCGACGGCAGGGCCGACCACAGCCGCCGGTCCGGGGCGCCGCCAGGGCCCGTCGTCCACAGGCCGCAAGACCTGGCTGCCCGACGCAGGGCTGCGTCGGGCACCCTGGCGCGATGCCTCACGACCGTACCCCCGTGGCGACCCGACCACGTGCGGTCGCCCTCGTGCTGTCCGCGCTCCTGCTCGCCCTCGCACCGGCGGCGTCCGCCACGACGGGCGGGCGTGGCGAGGTCACCTCGGCCGCGTCCGCCGACTGGGTGCCGCCGCTCGACCGAGCACCCGACGCGCTCGGCGTGCTCGCGCCGTTCGACCCGCCGCTGCAGAGTTGGCTGCCCGGTCACCGGGGCGTCGACCTCGCCGCCACCGCCGGGGAGCCCGTCCTGGCCCCGGCGCCGGGGGTCGTCACGTTCGCCGGTCCCGTCGCGGGGCGCGACGTGGTCGTCGTCACGCACGACGACGGCCTGCGCACGTCGCTCGAGCCGGTCACCGGCACGGTGCCCCGGGGGACGCGCGTCGCCCCGGAAGACGTCGTCGGGACCGTGCAGGGCTCCGACGGCGGGGCCGTCGCGAGCCACTGCGCGGGCGGCTGCGTGCACTGGGGCGTGCGTCGGGGCGAGCGCTACGTCGACCCGCTCGCGCTGCTCGGCGAGCGGCCCCCGATCGTGCTGCTCCCGCTCGGGGAGCCGTGACCGGACGACGGCGGCCCGGGGCTCAGGCGCGCGGGAAGGCCTGCTCGAACGAGCTGCGCAGCCTCTCGGCCGTCACGTGGGTGTAGCGCTGCGTCGTCGCGAGCGACGAGTGCCCGAGGATCTCCTGCACGCTGCGCAGGTCGGACCCGCCGGCGAGGAGGTGCGTCGCGGCGCTGTGCCGCAGGTCGTGCGGGGCGACGTCGTCGACCCCAGCCGCGAGCGCGAGGCGGTGCACGACGTCGCGCACCTGCCGCTGCCCCCACCGACCGCCACGGTCCCCGACGAGGAGGGCCGCGCCCGACCGCTCCGTGACGAACGCCGTCCGCCCCGTGTCCAGCCAGCGGGTCACCGCCCGGGCCGCCGGGACGCCGAAGGGCACGACCCGCTCCTTGTCCCCCTTGCCGAGCACCCGGACGACCCGCTGCGACAGGTCCACGTCGTCCACGTCGATCCCCGCGAGCTCCCCCACCCGGATCCCGGCCCCGTACAACAGCTCGGCGGCGGCCCACTCGCGCAGCCGGGCCGGCTCGCCCTCGCCCGCCGCCTCCCGGGCGGCGTCGAGGAGCCGTCCCGCGGCGTCGGCCGTGAGCACGGTCGGCAGGGTGCGCGGGACGCGCGGGCTCGCGAGGCGTGCGGCGGGGTCCGCCGTGACGCGTCCGGTCCGGCGCGCCCAGTCGAAGAACGCCCGTGCGGCCGCGCCGCGACGCGCGAGCGTCGCACGGGCGAGCCCGCGCTCCGACTGCTCCGTCAGCCACGCGCGCAGGGCGGCGAGGTCGACGTCCTGCGGCGACGTCGCGCCGTGCCGGGCGGCATGGTCCAGCAGCGCCTCGACGTCGCCCGTGTACGCGCGCACCGTGTGCGCGGACGAGCCCTGTGCGACCTCGAGATGCGTCCCGAAGTCCGCGAGCGCCGTGTCGAGCGCCGGCGGCAGGGAGTCGGGCCGGCCCTCGCCCGGTGGTGCGTCGGCGGCTGCGTCAGGACGGGTCGAGCGGGTCATTCCCCCAGTCTCGCGCGCGGTACCGCAGGACCGCCGGAGGCGCTCCGGCCGCCCCCTCAGCCCGCCGGAAGCGCTCCGGCCGCCGCCCTCGCCAGCCGCCGCCGTGACGCGTCAGACCGGCCTCCTCACCCCGCGCGCACGCGCCGCCACCCGCCGGGCGTCCGCTCGGCGAGGCCGCGGATCTCGAGCCGGCCGAGGGCACCGACGGCCTCCGAGACGGCGAGCCCGGCCGACCGGGCGACCGCGTCCGTCGGTGCGCCCGAGCGCAGCGGCAGGGCGTCCCACGTCCGGGTCTCGACGGCGTCGAGCCCGTCGTACGCGGCGTCGCGGGGCGCCCTGCGCGTCCCCGCGGCCGGCGCCGCCGGTGCCGCGTCCCGCGCGAGCGCCCCGGCCAGCTCCGCGACCTCGCCGGCGTCGGTGACGCACACGGCGGCACCGTCGCGCAGGAGCCGGTGGCAGCCGGTCGACGCCATGGAGGTCACCGGCCCGGGCACGGCGCCGACCGGTCGGGAGAGCTCGGCGGCGCGCACCGCCGTGCTCAGCGACCCGGAGCGCCAGGCCGCCTCCACGACCACGGTCGCACCCGCGAACGCCGCGATGAGCCGGTTGCGCAGGAGGAAGCGGACCCGGCTGGGCACGGAGCCCGGCGGGACCTCCGACACCACGGCGCCGCCGGTGCCCACGACGGCCCGGAGGAGCTCGGTGTTGCCGACCGGGTAGAGCCGGTCCACCCCGCCCGCGAGGAACGCGACCGTCGGGGCGGACGACACCAGCGCGGCGCGGTGCGCCGCGGCGTCGATGCCGTACGCCCCTCCGGAGACGACCGTGAACCCGCGCGCCGCGAGTCCCGAGGCGATCTCCCCCGTCACGTGGCGCCCGTAGTCCGTGCAGGCGCGCGCCCCCACCACCGCCACGGACCGCGCCGCGAGCTCCGCCAGGCGGTCCGACCCACGGACCCACAGCGCGAGCGGACGGACCGCCCCGAGGTCGTCGAGTGCCGTGGGCCACCCCGGGTCGCCCGGGACGACGAGCGAGCCGTCGAGCCGTTCCAGCACGTGGAGCTCGCGGCGGGGGTCGAGGCCGTCGAGCCGCGGCGCCCAGCGCGCGACGGCGCGCAGGAGCCGCGCGACGGGCCCGCTCCGTGGGTCGCGGACCGGCGCGCCGCTGTCCTCCGTCGGCACCGCTGCACCGATCCCTGGCACCCCGAGGAGCCGCTCCAGCCCGGCTCGGTCGTCGCCGGCGCACTCCGCGAGCCCGACGAGCTCCCGGCGGGCCCGCGCCGGGTCGTTCACCGCCTCGACGAGCCAGGCGAGCGCGCCCGAGGCCCCGAGCTGCTCGACGAGCGCGACCGCGACCTCGTCCCCCGGCTCCGCCAGGCGTGACCACGCCGCCCGGGCGAGCCGGTCGTCAGAGACGTCGAACGCCGGGCGCACGGGTGGCGTCGGACCCGCACGGCGCTCAGCCACGGTAGCCCCGTGTCCGGAGCGCGAGCCCGGCGCCGACGTCGGCGCGCGTGGGCGCGGCGTGCCCGGCGAGGTCGGCGACGGTCCAGGCGAGGCGCAGCACCCGGTCCGCTCCCCGCAGGCTCAGCGTGCCGCGGTCGAGCGCGGTGTCGACGTCCGTCAGGAGGCCCGGGTCGGGCCCGAGCCGGTCGCGCAGCCAGGTGCCGGGGACCTCGGCGTTCGTCCGCCACGGCGTACCCGCCAGGCGCGCGGACGCCGTCTCCCGGGCGGCGGCGACCCGCCGCGCGACCGCGGCGCTCGACTCCGGCCGCCCCACGCCCGCGCGCTCGACCCGTGTGACGGGCCGCACCTCGACCTGGACGTCCACCCGGTCGAGGAGCGGACCGGACAGCCGGCCGAAGTAGCGGCGCTGCGCGACGGGCGAGCACGTGCACTCGAGACCCTTGCCGACGCCCTTGCCGCACGGGCACGGGTTCGCCGCGAGGACGAGCTGGAAGCGCGCGGGGTACCGCGCCGTCCCGCCGGCCCGGTGGATCACGAGCTCGCCGTGCTCGAGCGGCTGGCGCAGGGTCTGGAGCACGCGCGCTCCGAACTCGGGCGCCTCGTCCAGGAAGAGGACCCCACGATGGGCGCGCGACGCGGCGCCGGGCCGGGGCAGGCCGCTGCCGCCCCCGACGATCGCCGCCGGGGTGGCCGTGTGGTGCGGGTCCTCGTACGGCGGACGGCGCACGAGCCCGGTCCCGGGATCGAACACCCCGGCCACCGAGTGGACGGCCGTCACCTCGACGGCCTCGCCCTCCGTGAGGTCGGGCAGGATCCCGGGGAGCCGCGACGCGAGCATCGTCTTGCCCGCGCCCGGCGCCCCGACGAGCAGGAGGTGATGGCCTCCCGCCGCCGCGACCTCGAGCGCGTGCCGCGCCTCCTCCTGACCCACGACGTCCGCGAGGTCGCCCGGCTGCGGGCGTACCGCGACAGGCCGGGGCACCACGACCGGGGACGCGGCGCCGCCCGGGTCGTCGAGCGACGCCCCGTGGAGCCGGGCGACGTCCGCGAGGGTGGTCGCCCCCACGACGCGCGCACCGGGGACCAGCCGGGCCTCCTCGACGTCGGCCGCCGGCACGACGACCTCCTCGAACCCGGCGGCGACGGCCGCCGCCACCGCGGGCAGGACGCCGCGCACGGGCTGGAGGCGGCCGTCGAGGCCCAGCTCACCGAGGTGCACCACGTCCTCCACGGCGTGCACCGGGACGACCTGGGCGCCGGCGAGGAGCGCGACCGCGATCGCGAGGTCGAAGCCCGTGCCGGACTTGGGGAGCGCGGCGGGCGAGAGGTTGATCGTGACCTTGCGCTGCGGCCAGGCGATGCCCGACGACGTGACGGCCGCACGCACGCGGTCCCTCGACTCGCTGAGCGCCGCGTCCGGGAGCCCGACGAGCACGAACCCGGGCACCGAGGCCGCGAGGTGCGCCTGCACCTCGACGACGTGGCCCGACAGCCCGACGAGCGCGACGGCCCGGGTCGTGCCGAGGCCCATCAGGCGCTCACCCCGACGAGGTGCTCCACCTGCGCGGCGCCCGCCCGCGCCACGAGCACGGCGACGACGTCGATGCGGACCGACCGCGCGCGCACGTCGTGGGTCGCGAGCCACTCCCCCGTGAGCCGCCGCAGGCGACCGAGCTTCGCGGGCGTCACGGCCTGGGCGGGGTGCCCGAAGCCGGTGCCACGACGCGTCTTCACCTCGACGGCGACCAGCACGTCCCCGTCGAGCGCGACGACGTCGAGCTCGCCGCGCGTCCCGCGCCAGTTGCGGTCGAGCAGGGTCCATCCCGCCTCGACCAGGTGGGCCGCGGCCACCCTCTCCCCGTACCGCCCGACGGCGTCCTTCGCTCCCATGGGCTCACCTCCGCCGCCCACCGTGGGCGACGGGGAGGGCGCGGTGCCAGAGGACTGCGGCCGCCTGTGGACGGGAGCGTCAGGAAGCCGTCCTGTGGACGGCCAGGACCGTACTCAGAGCTGGAGCTCGGCCTTCGCGAGCTCCTCGACGTTGACGTCCTTGAAGGTCACGACGCGCACCGACTTCACGAACCGGGCCGACCGGTACACGTCCCACACCCACGCGTCGGCGAGCCGCAGCTCGAAGTACACCTCGCCCGCGGCGGAACGCACCTGGAGGTCCACCTGGTTCGCCAGGTAGAAGCGACGTTCGGTCTCCACCACGTACGAGAACAGGCCCACCACGTCGCGGTACTCGCGGTACAGCGCGAGCTCCATCTCGGTCTCGTAGTTCTCGAGGTCTTCGGCGCTCACGCCTCCATCATGGACCATCGAGCGCTCGGCGCCCGCCTCAGCTCGTGGGCAGCGCGGCGTCCGGGTCGAGCTCGAGGACGTCCACGGGCTCGCCGTACGCGGGGGTGTCGAGACCCTCGTCCCCCCGCTCGGGCAGCCGCCAGGACCGGCGGTGCTGCGGCGTCGGGCCGTGCTCGCGCAGGGCCTCGACGTGCGCCGCCGCGCCGTACCCCTTGTTCTGGTCCCACCCGAAGGCGGGGTACTGCCGCGCGAGGCTGGTCATGAGACCGTCGCGCTCCGTCTTCGCGAGGACGCTCGCCGCGGCGACCGAGGCGCACTGGAGGTCCGCCTTGACCAGCGTGCGCACCCGCGGGTCGACGAGCCGCTCGTCGTCGTGCGGGTCGAGGTCGAACGCCTCGAAGAGGTCCACCGCCGAGGGACGGCTGAGCCAGTCGTGCTTGCCGTCCAGGAGGACGGCGTCGACGTCGCCGACCGTGCGCCGCACCTGGGCGAGCGCCCGGCGGCCCGCGAGGCGCAGCGCACCGACGATGCCGTGCGCGTCGATCTCGGCGGGCCCGGCGTGGCCCACGGCCCAGGCGACGGACCATGCGCGGGCGAGCGGCACGAGGGCCTCCCGCGCGGCCGCGGTGAGGAGCTTGGAGTCGGTGAGACCAGGAGGGCAGGGCTTCGTCTCGAGGTCGACGACCACGACGCCCACCGAGACCGGTCCGGCGAGCGCTCCGCGCCCGACCTCGTCCATGCCGGCGACGAGCCGGGCACCGTCGCGCAGCATCGCGCGCTCCTGCCGGAGGTCCGGGCGGCGCCGCGCAGGGGCACGACGCACGCGCGCCGGGGCGGCGGCGGGCGCCGAGCCCGGCACCGGACCGGCGGGAGGAGCGACCGCGTCCAGCGTCACGGCTCCACCTCGGGCACGTCGGCGAACACGTCGCCGGGGTTGCGCAGCAGGCCCAGGTGGGACAGGGGCCAGACCTTGACGAACGCCGTCCCCACGACGTTGCCCATCGGCACGAACCCGCCCCCGGGCTTGCCCGTGTTGTACCGGGAGTCCGCCGAGTTCTGCCGGTTGTCACCCATGACGAACAGCATGTCCTCCGGCACCGTCCGGTCGAACGGGTCCTGGCTGGGGATCGAGCCCGGCTTGATGTACGTCTCGTCGATCGACACCCCGTTGACGCTCACGCGCCCCTCCGCGTCGCAGCACACCACGTGGTCGCCCGGCGTGCCGATCACCCGCTTGATCAGGTGCTCGCCGGTGTCCTGCGGCAGCAGACCGACGAAGGTCAGCGCCGCGCGCACCGCCTCCGACACCGGGCTCTCGGCCTGCGGCACCGGCGGCGGCAACCACCCGCCCGGGTCCTTGAACACCACGACGTCACCCCGGTGCACGTCGAACGCGCCCGGCACGAGCCGGGACACCATCACCCGGTCGCCCTCGACCAGCGTGTCCTCCATCGACGCGCTCGGGATGAAGAACGCCTGCACCAGGAACGTCTTGATCAGCAGCGACAGCACCAGCGCGCTGACCACGATGATCGCCGTCTCGCGCAGCAGCGACGACTTCCGCGCCGGACGCTCCGTGCGGGACGTGGCGAGGTGCTGCCCGTGCGGGGACTCCTCGTCGTCCCGAGGGCCGAGCGCCTCACGCTCGGTGCCGGCGTCGGGATGCGGGCCGCGGGGCGGGGCGCTGTCGGTCACGCGTTCACCATGCCACCTCGGACCGTGATCCGGGAAACGGGACCGGCCCGCGGACCGCGTGTCGCGGGGAACGACGACGGCGGCCGCCCCGAGGGGACGGCCGCCGTCGTGCGAGCGGAGCGGCAGTACCTGCCGACAGCCGATCAGCGAGCGGGCGCGGTGTCGCGCTTCTCCTTGATCTTCGCCTTCTTGCCGCGCAGCGCGCGGAGGTAGTACAGCTTGGCACGACGCACGTCACCGCGCGTCACGACCTCGACCGAGTCGATGGACGGCGAGTGCACGGGGAACGTGCGCTCGACACCCACGCCGAAGCTGATCTTGCGGACCGTGAACGTCTCGCGGACCCCGCTGCCCTGACGGGCGATGACGACGCCCTGGAACGCCTGGACGCGGGAGCGGTTGCCCTCGACGACCTTGACGTTGACCTTGAGCGTGTCGCCGGGGCGGAACTCCGGGACGTCGCTGCGCAGCGATGCTGCGTCGACGCTGTCCAGCGTGTGCATGGTGCTTCTCCTCGTCCGCCACAGGTCGGACGCGTGCTCGTGGCCCGGGCGCGCCGGGCCGTCGTCGTCTGTCGGTGGGGTGTGCCGTGCTGCGCGCGGACGGTCGACCACCTCGCGGTCGTCGACCCGTCGTGCCAGTCCGCCCGAGGATCCGGGCGCGGGCTCCCCTGTGGCAGAGGTTCCGGGGCGGCACACACCGGTCGACTATTCTGCCACATGCCGGTGACCGGCGGCAGCCGGGCCCGGCGCCCGACCCCAGCGCGCACCGCGGAGGGTCAGGAGGCGTCGTGACCGGCGCGGTCGAGGCGGCCGTCGACGACGGACCACCCGGCCTCGGCGAGGACCTCCAGGTCGTGCCGGTCGAGCGTGTCGACGTCCAGCGCGCGGACCATGTCCGGCCGCCGCACGGCGGTCCGGCGCAGGGCCTGGTCGCGGCGCCAGCGGTGGATGCGCGCGTGGTGGCCCGAGAGCAGCACGTCGGGCACCTCGAGGTCGTCCCAGGCCGGCGGCTTCGTGTACACGGGGTACTCGAGCAGGCCTGCGGCGCCGTGCGACTCCTCGACGAGCGACTCGGGATTGCCGACGACGCCCGGCAGCAGCCTCCCGACCGCCTCGACCATGACGAGCGCGGCGACCTCTCCCCCGTTGAGGACGTAGTCCCCGATCGACAGCTCGCTGACCCGCATCCCGGCCGACCGGTAGTGCTCGGCGACGCGCGCGTCGATCCCCTCGTAGCGCCCGCAGGCGACGACGAGGTGCTCCTCGGTCGCGAGCGCCTCCGCCGTGCGCTGCGTGAAGGTCTCGCCCGACGGCGTCGGCACGACCAGGTGCACGGCGCCCGCCGCGTCCGGCGTGCCGGCCGAGAGGCCCGCCACGTCGTCGATCGCGCGGCCCCATACGTCGGGGCGCATGACCATGCCCGCCCCGCCGCCGAACGGCGTGTCGTCGACGGTGCGGTGCCGGTCCGTCGTCCAGTCCCGCAGGTCGTGGACGCGCAGGTCGAGGATCCCCGCCGTACGCGCCTTGCCCACGAGCGACAGGTCCAGCGCGGCGAGGTAGTCGGGGAAGATCGTAACGACGTCGATGCGCACGGTCAGCCCTCGCCGTCGCGCGGGTCGCCCGGCTCGCTCGCGGCGGAGCGCGACGTCTCGCCGCCGTCCGGGCTCGCTACCTCGAGCCGGTCCGCGTCCGACGCGAGCAGCCCGCCCGGCGGGTCGAGCACGACCCGGCCTCCGGCCACGTCGACGAGCGGGACGATCTGCCGGACGAACGGGACGAGCGTGCGCGCGCCCCCGGTCTCGCGCAGCACGAGGACGTCGTGCGCGGGCAGGTGCTCGAGTCCGTCGATGCGCCCGAGCGTCCGGCCGTCCGGGTCCTCCGCGCGGAGCCCGACGAGCTCGTGCGGGTACCACGCGTCCTCCTCGTCGGACGCGTCGACCTCGACCACGAGCTCGACGCCGCGCAGGGCCTCCGCGGCGGTGCGGTCGCGGACGCCCTCGAAGCCGACGAGCCACCGCCCCTGGTGCACCCGCACGGTCCCGACCGTGAGCGGCCCCGCCGTCGCGGGGCGCGTCTCCAGGCGCTCGCCCACGGCGAGGCGCTCCTCGGGGTCGTCGGTGCGCAGGTCGAGCGCGACCTCGCCACGCAGTCCGTGCGCCTTGCCGACGCGCGCGACGGTCAGCTCCATGGTCGTCACTCCTCCGGTGGTCCTGGTCGGGGTGGTGCCGGTCCGGCACCTGGTCGGGCGGCGGGAACAGGAAGGCCCGGCCCGCCGGTCGGCGAGCCGGGCCTTGCCCGTGGCCCCTCGCGGGGCACGATGTGCGGGCCTCAGCGGCGGTCGACGTCCACGACGTCGACGCGGACCGGCCCGTCGGTCGCGAGCGCGCCGATCACCGTGCGCAGGGCACGGGCGGTGCGTCCGCCACGACCGATCACGCGGCCGAGGTCGTCCGGGTGCACCCGGACCTCGAGCAGGTCACCGCGACGCAGCGTCTTCGCGTTCACCCGGACGTCGTCCGGGTTGTCCACGATGCCGCGCACGAGGTGCTCGAGCGCCTCGGCGATCATCAGGCCTGCTCGTCGGCAGCGGCCTCGTCGGCCGTGTCGGCGGGCTCCTCGGCCGGAGCCTCGGTCTTCTTCTCGGCAGCCTTGGCCTTGACCTTCTCCGCGTCCGCGGCGGCGGCCTCGATCGCGGCGGCCGGGTCGACCTTCTCGCCCTTGACCTTGAGCGTGCCCTCGGCCCCGGGCAGGCCCTTGAACTTCTGCCAGTCGCCCGTGATCTTGAGGAGCGCGAGCACCTGCTCGGTCGGCTGCGCGCCGACGCCGAGCCAGTACTGGGCGCGGTCCGAGGTGATCTCGATGAACGAGGGCTCCTCGGTCGGGTGGTACTTGCCGATCTCCTCGATCACGCGACCGTCACGCTTGGTGCGCGAGTCCGCGACGACGACACGGTAGTACGGCGCACGGATCTTGCCGAGACGCTTCAGACGAATCTTGACGGCCACAGTGGTGGTCTCTCCTGGTTCTGGTTCGGGCGAACCCGGACCCGTCCCGTGGGGACAGGACGAGGAAGGGGTTCAGGACACGGCACGCGCCGGAGAGAGGGGCCGGGGCACGCCGAGTACCGGGACATTGTGCCAGACCGGACCGGCCGGGACCAACCTGCGCGCGGCCCCTCAGCCTGCGTGCGGGGCGACGATCTCGCCGCGGAGCACGATCGCCGTCGGCGCGCGCAGGACGCCGACGTCCTGGCGCGGGTCCTGCGGGTACACGACGAAGTCCGCGGAGGCGCCCTCGACGAGCGACGTGTAGCCGAGGTACTCCCGGCCCTGCCAGCTCGCCGCCGCGACGACCGCCGCGTCGGGGATACCGGCGGCGACGAGCTCGGCGCACTCGTCCGCGAGGCGGCCGTGCCCGATCGTCCCGCCCGCGTCCGTCCCCACGAGGATCTGGATGCCCGCCTCGTACAGCGCCCGGGCCTGCTCGTGCCGTCGCTCGTGGAGCCGTCGCATGCGCGCGGCGAACACCGGGTACTTCTCGTCGGCCTGCCGGGCGATCGCCTCGAACTGGCCGATCTGCAGCAGGGTGGGCGTGACCGCGACCCCACGCTCGGAGATCTCGTACATCAGGTCGGGGTCGATCCCCGTACCGTGCTCGATCCCGTCGACGCCCGCGGCGAGCAGGGACGGGATCACCTCCTCGGAGAAGGCGTGCACGGTGACGCGCGCGGCCTCGGCGTGCGCGGCGGCGACGGCCTCGGCGAGGACGTCGTCGGGCCACAACGGCCGCAGGTCGCCCTCGGCCCCGAGGTCGCGGTCGATCCAGTCGCCCACGATCTTCACCCAGCCGTCGCCCTGGCGCGCCTCGCGCCGCACGGCCTCGGGGAGCTGCGCGACGTCGTCGAGCTCGAGTCCGTAGCCGCGCAGGTAGCGCTTGGGGCGGGCGAGGTGCCGGCCGGCCCGCACGAGCCGCGGCAGGTCGCGCCGCCCGTGGACCCACCGCGTGTCGAGCGGCGAGCCCGCGTCGCGCACGAGGAGGACGCCGCTGTCGCGGTCCGTGACGGCCTGGTCCTGCGCCGTCGCCGCGTCGACCGCGCCCTGGGCACCCAGCCCGACGTGGCAGTGCACGTCGACGAGGCCGGGGAGCACCCAGCCCTCGAGCTCGACCATGTTGGTGCCCTGCGCCGACGGCCGCGTGAGGCTGATCCGCCCGTCCTTGACCCACAGGTCGCCCACCTCGCGGTCGTCGCCGACGATGACGTGGCCGCGGACGTGCAGCGTGGGGCCTTCCAGCGCGGACATGCGGCTCCTGGGTGAGGACGGTCAGGACGGTCGGCCCGGTTCGCGGGCGCGGGGCGGCACCGGGCAGGTGCCACGGACATAACCTAGCGCCCGGGCGCCCCGGGGACGCACCCGGGGCACGGGGCGTGCCGCGGGTACGTCGGCCCGGTCAGCGGCCGAGCAGCTTCTCGAACCCGGGCGGGAGCTGCAGGTCGTCCGACGACGGCTGTGCAGGCTCGGCGGTCCGGCCCACGCCGAACGCCGAGCCGGCCGGTGCCGCCGGACCCGTGGCCTCTCCTGCCGCCCGCGCCGCGGCCGCGCGCTCCTGCGCGGCGCGCTTCGCCGGGTTGCCCGACTTGCCCTTGACCTTGCGCTGCGGCGCCTGGCGTCCGCGAGCCTTCTTGCCGCCCATGCCCGGGAGGTTGCCCATGCCCGGCATCCCCGGCATCCCGCCGCCCCGGCTCATCTGCCGCATCATCTTCTGCGCGCCCGCGAACCGCTCCAGGAGCTGGTTGACGTCGCTCGTCGTCACGCCGGAGCCACGCGCGATGCGTGCGCGGCGCGACCCGTTGATGATCTTCGGGTTGTCGCGCTCCGCGGGGGTCATCGAGCGGATGATCGCCTCGATCCGGTCGACCTCGCGCTCGTCGAAGTTGTCGAGCGCCTCGCGCATCTGGCCCATGCCCGGGAGCATCCCGAGCATCTTCTTCATCGAGCCCATGTTCTTCATCTGCTGCATCTGCACCAGGAAGTCCGCGAGCGTGAAGTCCTGCCCCGTGGCGACCTTCTCCGCCATCTTCGCGGCCTGCTCGGCGTCGAACGCCTTCTCGGCCTGCTCGATGAGCGTGAGGACGTCACCCATGTCGAGGATGCGCGACGCCATGCGGTCCGGGTGGAACGCCTCGAAGTCGGTGAGCTTCTCGCCCGTGGAGGCGAAGAGGATCGGGCGGCCGGTGACCCCGCGGACGGAGAGCGCGGCGCCGCCGCGCGCGTCGCCGTCGAGCTTGGTGAGCACGACGCCCGTGAAGTCGACGCCCTCCTCGAAGGCCTTCGCGGTGGCGACGGCGTCCTGGCCGATCATCGCGTCGATGACGAACAGGACCTCGTCGGGCTGCACGGCGTCACGGATGTCCGAGGCCTGCTGCATGAGGACGGCGTCGAGGCCGAGGCGGCCCGCGGTGTCGACGATGACGACGTCGTGCTGGCGCTGCCGCGCCGTCTCGACGCCCTCGCGCGCGACGGCGACGGGGTCGCCGATGACGTCGTCGACCTCGACCCCGCTCTGGTTGCCCGGGTGCGGGGCGAACACCGGGACCCCGGCGCGCTCGGCGACGACGCTGAGCTGGGTGACCGCGTTCGGCCGCTGGAGGTCCGCGGCGACGAGGAGCGGCGTGTGCCCCTGCTCGCGCAGGTGCAGCGCGAGCTTCCCGGCCAGCGTCGTCTTGCCCGCGCCCTGGAGGCCCGCGAGCATGATGACCGTCGGCGGCGTCTTGGAGAACCGCAGCCCGCGGCTCTCGCCGCCGAGGATGCCGACGAGCTCCTCGTTGACGATCTTCACGACCTGCTGCGCCGGGTTGAGCGCGCCCGAGACCTCGGACGAGAGCGCCCGCTCGCGCACGGTCGCGCTGAACTCGCGCACGACGGGGACCGCCACGTCGGCGTCGAGCAGCGCGCGCCGGATCTCCCGGATCGTCGCGTCGATGTCCGCCTCGGACAGCCGGCCCTTGGAACGCAGGTTCTTGAAGGTCGATGTCAGTCGGTCCGACAGCGTGTTGAACACCGCGTCATCCTCACCAGTCGTCGGAAGTCTCGTCCGCGGCGGCCTCCCGCTGCCGTCGCCCGAGGCCGGGCGCGGGCTGGCAGAGGACGGGCCGTCCGCGAGGGACCAGCCTACCCGGCGGCGTCCGGGTCTCTCGGCACGTCGTTCCGCGCAGCGCCCAGCGCGCGCAGGGTCTCGCCCACCAGGTCGTCGACGAGCCGCGCCCGCCACGCGGTCCACGCGCTCGGCCCGAGGGACGACGCGTCCGCCTCGGTCAGCGCGCGCAGCACCCGGAGGAGGTCCGGCCGGTGGTCGACGGCGTCGGCGAGCTCGGCGACCGTCGCCGGGTCGTCCGGGTCCTCGCTCACCGCGAGCCGCGACAGCGTCAGGTGGTGCCGCACGAGGCGCTCCACGTCGACCACGACGTCGGGCTCGAACCCCATGCGGCCGAGGATCGCGGGGACCAGCCGCGCGCCCTCGACCGAGTGGTCGACGGCGCCCGCGCGCTTGCCGATGTCGTGCAGCACCGCGGACAGCAGGAGCAGCTCCGGTCGCTCGACGTCCTTGCGGTCCCGGGCCGCGCGCGCCACCACCTCCACGAGGTGCCGGTCGACGGTGTGCCGGTGCACGGCGGCGCGCTGCGGACGGTTCCGCACGCCCGCCCACTCGGGGATCCACGTGGTCACCACGCCGGCGAGGTCGAGCGCCTCCCACACGGCGACCTGGGCCTGGCCCGAGCCCAGCAGCGAGAGGAACGCCGCCCGCGCGGCCCGCGGCCACGGCTCGGGCAGCGGCGGGCACTGGGCGAGGCTCGCGACCGAGACCGGCGAGAGCGTGAGACCTGTCCGGGCGGCCGTGGCGGCGGCGCGCAGCGACAGCAGCGGGTCGGACGCGGGGTGGGCGTCCACCGCGAGGACGAGCTCGCCGTCGTGCTCCACGAGCCCGTCGCCGACGGACCGCAGCCGCGGTGCCGCCCGGCGGCCGCGGACGAGGACGGGACGGCGGGCGATCGAGGGGCGCTGAAGGGCTTGGCGGGCGCGGCGGACCGTCGTGTCGAGCGCGTAGGAGACCTCGCGGCCGGCCGCGGCGAGGCTCGCGAGCAGCTCGTCGGGGTCGTCGAACCCGGACAGCGCGGCGACCTCGTCCAGGTCGGCCAGCAGGAGCCGGCTCGTGTGCCGGCCCGTGACGACCTGCAGGGTGTCGCGCACGTCCAGCAGGTGCGCGTGCGCGCGGTCGACCGACCCGTGCGGACGGTCCGTGAGCCACGTCGCGGCCAGGGCGGAGAGCACGACCGCGTCCCGGATCCCGCCGCGCGACTCCTTGAGGTCGGGCTCGATGAGGTAGGCGAGCTCGCCGGACCGCTCGGCACGCTCGCGCGTCGAGGAGAGCAGGTCGGGCAGGCGGCGCCGCGACGCGGAGCGCCAGTCGGTGAGGACCGCGGACGACGCCCGGTGCACGACGAGCGCGTCGCCTGCCACCGCGCGCACGTCGAGCCAGCCCACGGCGGCGGGGACGTCCTTGGACGCCACCTGGCGGCACTGCGAGAGCGAGCGCACCGAGTGGTCGAGGTCGACCCCGGCGTCCCAGAGCGGGTACCACAGGCGCTCGGCGACCCGTGCGACGTCGTCGGCCGTGTGGCTGCGGCCGTCGTGGACGAGGACGAGGTCGAGGTCGCTCGCGGGTCCCATGTCGCCCCGGCCGAGGCTGCCCACCGCGGCGAGCGCGATCCCGTCGGCCGCGACGCCGTCGGTCGCGTCGCGCCACAGGTCCTGGAGGGACGACGTCACGAGGTCGACGACGGCGGCCCGGCGCGCGACCCCGCTGCGGCCTGGTCCGCTCATGGACCGCGCGACGTCGAGCATCCGCGCGCGGAGGTCCCGCACCCCCTCGGGGTGCGGGACCTCCGCGCTCTGCTCGCCCGGCTGCTGCCCGAGGCGCCCCGCCGATCCCCCTGCGACCCCGCCCGTGGTCGGGGTGTCGGCGTGGTCGGTCATCCGATGGTCCGTCGCCTCACAGGGCGCCGGGGCCGTGCTCGCCCGTGCGCACGCGGGCGACGTCGTCCACCGGGACCGTCCAGACCTTGCCGTCGCCGATCTTGCCGGTCTGCGCGGCCTTGACGATCACCTCGGTGACCACGGTCGCGTCGGCGTCGTCGACGAGGACCTCGATGCGGACCTTGGGCACCAGGTCGACCGTGTACTCCGCGCCGCGGTAGACCTCGGTGTGGCCCTTCTGGCGCCCGTAGCCGCTGGCCTCGCTGACCGTCATGCCCCGCACGCCCGCGGCCTCGAGCGCCGACTTCACGTCGTCGAGCCGGTGCGGCTGGATGATTCCCGTGACGAGCTTCATGCCCGCACCTCCTTGATGACGCTGCCCTGCTGGATGGACTCGTACGCCGTCTCGCCGTGGACCGCGAGGTCGATGCCGCCGACCTCGGCGTCCTCGCTGACCCGCCAGCCCATCGTGACCTTGAGGATCAGACCGATGACGAGCGTGGTGGCCGCCGAGAACACGATGGCGACGAGGGCGATGAGGACCTGGACGACGAGCTGCTGCGCGCCGCCGCCGAAGAACAGGCCCGTGTCGGTGGCGAGGAAGCCGATCGCGACGGTACCCCAGAGGCCGGAGACCAGGTGGACGCCGACGACGTCGAGGGAGTCGTCGTAGCCGAACCGGTACTTGAGGCCCACCGCGAGGGCGGAGAGCGCGCCGGCGACGAGGCCCAGGACGATCGACGTGACGGGGTTGAGGGCCCCGGCGGCCGGGGTGATCGCGACGAGGCCCGCCACGACGCCGGAGGCCGCACCGAGCGACGTCGCGTGGCCGTCGCGGATCTTCTCCGTGAGGAGCCACCCGATGATGCCCGCCGCGGTGGCGCTCGTCGTGTTGACCCAGGCGAGGCCCGCGGTCTCGTTCGCCCCGAAGGCCGAGCCCGCGTTGAACCCGAACCAGCCGAACCACAGGAGGGCCGCGCCGAGCATGACGAACGGCAGGTTGTGCGGGCGCATCGGCTCCTTGCCGAAGCCCTTGCGCTTGCCGATGAGGATCGCGAGCACGAGGGCCGCGACACCGGCGTTGATGTGGACGACGGTGCCGCCCGCGAAGTCGATCGGCGCGACCGTGGCGGCGCCGTCGGTCACCCCGAAGATCCTCGCCGCGAGGCCGTTCTCGTTGCCCGAGAGGAAGCCACCGCCCCAGACCATGTGGGCGAGCGGGAAGTACGTCACGGTGACCCAGATCGCCGTGAAGGTGAGCCAGGTGCCGAACTTCACGCGGTCGGCCAGCGCACCCGAGATGAGCGCGACCGTGATGATCGCGAACGTCACCTGGAACGCGATGTCCACCACGTTCGGGTAGTTGCCGAGCGTGCTCGCCACGGCGCTGCCGTCGGCGTCCGTGATCGCGCCCGAGAGGCCGAACTGCGCGAACGGGCTGGCGACGAGGCCACCCGTCCCGGCCTCGCCGTAGGACATCGACCAGCCCCACAGCACGTAGACGACGCCCACGACGGCCATCGCGCCGAACGACATCATCATCATGTTCAGCACGGACTTGGCGCGGACCATGCCGCCGTAGAAGAACGCCAGTCCGGGCGTCATCAGGAGCACGAGGGATGCTGAGGTCAGCATCCACGCGGTTGCCCCGGTGTCCCACTCCATCGGATCATCTCCCCTCGCCAGCCGGGCGGCCGGTCGGGGACTACGGTGGTGCGGGCGGGTTTCCCCCGCGGTGTCACCGTGTTACGCGGGTGTGACAAGCCTCGCTCGGACGTAAACGTTCCGTTTCACCCCCGTGCGGGTGGGGCGCGGCGTCCGGATCGCGACACGCTCGTGATCACGGCGTGACACGATCGTGACCCGCGGCGAGCGGCCCGTCAGTCGCCGAGGAGGCCGTCGACGAACTGCTCCGGGTCGAACGGGGCGAGGTCGTCGGGACCCTCCCCCAGCCCGACGAGCTTCACGGGAACGCCCAGCTCGCGCTGCACCGCGACGACGATGCCCCCTCGTGCCGTCCCGTCGAGCTTCGTCAGGACGATGCCCGTCACGCCGGCGACCTCGCCGAACACGCGCGCCTGGTTGAGGCCGTTCTGCCCCGTCGTCGCGTCGAGGACGAGGAGGACCTCGGAGAGCGGCGCCTCCTTGGTGATGACGCGCCGGATCTTGCCCAGCTCGTCCATCAGGCCCTGCTTGTTCTGGAGCCGCCCGGCGGTGTCGACGAGCACGACGTCCACGCCCTCGGTGCGGCCGCGGCGCACGGCGTCGAACGCCACCGCGGCGGGGTCGGCGCCGTCGCGGTCCGACCGCACGGTCGGCACGCCCACGCGCGAGCCCCACGTCTCGAGCTGGTCCGCCGCCGCGGCGCGGAACGTGTCCGCCGCGCCGAGCACGACGCTGCGGTCCTCCGCGACGAGCACGCGCGCCAGCTTGCCCACGGTGGTCGTCTTGCCGGTGCCGTTGACGCCGACGACGAGCACGACCGCCGGGACCGCGGAGCCGTCCTCCCCCGTCGTGGGCGACGTCGCGAGCGAGCGGTCGAGCGACGGGTCGACGAGGGCGACGAGCTCGGTGCGCAGCAGGTCCCGCACGCTCGCGGCGTCGCGGACGCCGAGCACGCGGACCTTGGTGCGCAGCGCGTCGATGAGCTCCCCCGCCGGCCCGGCGCCGACGTCCGCGAGCAGGAGGGTCTCCTCGAGCTCGTCCCAGTCGTCCTCCGAGAGGTGGTCGCGCGACAGCACCGAGAGCAGGCGGGCGCCCAGGGGGGAGCCGGAGCGGGCGAGCCGCTCGCGCAGCCGGACGAGCCGGCCGCCGACGGGCTCCGGTCGCTCGATCGCGGGAGCGGTCGCGGCTGCCGCCGGCTCCTCGACCTCGGGCGGGGCCTCGACCGACACGGTCCCGGGCGGAGCCGTGCCGGTGTCGGGTGTCGTCGGAGGCGCGGCGGGCGCAGCGGGCGGCGGCTCGACGACGTCGCGGCGAGCGCGCCGGCGGACCGTCACGGTCCCGACGGTGGCGAGGGCGACGAGGAGGACGACGCCGAGGACGATCCAGAGCGGGAGGAGGTCGTTCACCCCGGAAGTCTCTCAGACGAGGGCCGAGGTCACGCGGTGGTGACGCGGCGGCTACGCCTGCGGAGGACGCTCCCCCGTGTGCAGCGGCCGCACGCGCTCGCGGGCGCGGTGCAGGACGTCGGTCAGCTCCTCCGCGTCGACGTACGCGTTGGACGTCACCTCGGTCGCGGTGAAGAAGTCGTCGATGCTCGTGTCGACCGGCCGGGGCATGCGCACGGTCCCGACGTGGTGCGCGTCGAGGCTCCCGCGCCGACGCCGCCGACGCAGCCCCGACCGGAAGTCGCGCCAGAACGCGCGCATCCCCTCGTCTCCGGACCGGTCCCCCTGCGCGCCCGACGACTGGGCCTCGGAGCGCGCGACGACGCTCGCGAACAGGAACACGACGGCGGCGACGCCGAGCGTGAGCCCCAGCCACACGAACATCCAGACCATGAGGTCCAGTATCCGGGTCGAGGCACGTGCCGCGAGCGGTGCCACGCCGTGCCGTCCGATCAGCACCACATCTTCACAAGGCGCGGAATTCCAACGATTTCGAGGCATCGACGCAGGTCGGCAGGGTGCTCGCGCACCGGGTGAGTCCCCTCACACCGGGACGTCCTCGCGTGCCTCGTTCATCCGCTGGCTGATGACGGTCGTCACACCGTCGCCGCGCATCGTCACCCCGTAGAGCGCGTCGGCGATCTCCATCGTGCGCTTCTGGTGGGTGATGACGATGAGCTGCGAGTCCTCCTGGAGCTCCCGGAAGATCTCCAGGAGACGGCCCAGGTTGACGTCGTCCAGCGCTGCCTCTACCTCGTCCATGACGTAGAACGGCGAGGGGCGTGCCTTGAAGATCGCCACGAGCAGCGCGACCGCCGTGAGCGAGCGCTCGCCGCCGGACAGCAGCGAGAGCCGCTTGACCTTCTTCCCCGCCGGTCGCGCCTCGACCTCGATCCCGGTCGTGAGCATGTCGTCCGGGTCCGTGAGCACGAGCCGCCCCTCGCCGCCGGGGAACATGCGCGCGAACACCCGCTCGAACTGCTCGGCGGTGTCGCGGTACGCGTCCGCGAACACCCGCTCGACCCGCTCGTCGATCTCCTTGACGATCTCCAGGAGGTCGGCGCGCGACTTCTTGAGGTCGGCGAGCTGGTCCGCGAGGAACTTGTGCCGCTCCTCGAGCGCCGCGAACTCCTCGAGCGCGAGCGGGTTCACCTTGCCGAGGCGGCCCAGGTCGCGCTCGGCGGCGCGCAGCCGCTTCTCCTGGGTCGCGCGGTCGTAGGGCACCGTGCGCGGCGCGTCGTCGTCGGACGCGACCGGGACCTCACGGTGCGGCCCGAGCTCCTCGACGAGGACGGCGGGGTCGAGGCCGAGCTCGTCGACGCTGCGCGCCTGGAGCTGCTCGATCCGCAGCTGCTGCTGCGCCCGCGCGACCTCGTCGCGGTGCGCGACGTCGGTCAGCTCCCGGAGCCGGGAGGCGAGGTCGTCGACCTCGCGCCGGGCCGCCGTCACCGCGGCGTCACGCTCGGCGCGCGCGGCCTCGGCGGCCTCGCGCTCGGCCCCTGCACGCGCGAGCGAGCGGTCGACCGCGCCCAGGGCACGCACGGCGCCGTCGCGCACCGCCGAGGCGCGCTCGGCCTGCCGCACCCGCGCGGCCTCCCGCCGCGCCGCCCGGTCGCGCGCCTCGCGCTCCGTCGCGGCGGCCCGGGCCAGCGACTGCGCGCGGCCGGCCACGGCCCGCGCGCGCTCCTCGCTCGTCCGCAGCGCGAGGCGCGCCTCGGTCTCCGTGGTGCGCGCCGCCGAGGCGAGGGCCAGGAGGCGGTCGCGCTCCGCCGACGCCTCGGCGACGGCCTCCTCCGACTGCTCCGGCGCCGCCTCCGCCGCGTCGAGCCGATCCACGAGACCCGCGAGCGCCTCGCGCGCGTCGTCGACGCCCTGCGACGCGCGCGCGAGCGAGGCGCGGACCCGCTCGGCCTCCGCGGCCGCCGAGCGTGCCGTCGCCCCCAGGTGCCCGAGCTGCTCCGCGACCGCGGCGAGCTGCGCGTCCGACTCGTTGAGCCGGTCGAGCGTGTCCTCGTAGCGCGCCCGCGCCTCCTGCGCGGCCTCGCGCGCGCCCGCGAGGGCGAACCGGGCGCGCTCGGCGCGGCCGGTCGCGTCGGCGTGCGCGGTGCGAGCCTCGTCGAGCGCCGACTGCAGGTGCAGCACGCTCGGCGCCGACGCCGACCCGCCCCACGCGCGCGTCGTCGCCAGGAGGTCGCCCCCGCGCGTCACGACCGCGACGCCGGGGTGCCGGGCCACCAGGGCGCGTGCCTGCGCGAGGTCGTCGACGACGGCGACGCCCGTGAGCAGGGCGCGCACGGCGTGACCCACGCCCCCGCCCGCCGTCACGACGTCGACGGCCCAGCGCGCGCCGTCCGGCAGGGCGGCCGCGTCGCGCCCGCTCCCCTGCGCCGCGTCGACCGCGACGACGAGCCCGGCCCGGCCGGCGTCCTCGGTGCGCAGGTAGCGCAGCGCGTCGACGGCGGCGTCGACCGACTCGACGGCGACGGCGTCCGCGGCCGGCCCCAGCGCCGCGGCGACCGCGTCCTCGTACCCGGCCTCGACGCCCAGCAGCGCCGCGAGCGACCCCACCACGCCGACGCCGTCGGCGGCGAGCAGGGCACCGGCGCCGTCCTTGCGGTCGAGGCTCAGCTCGAGCGCCTCGATCCGCGCGCTCCACGTGGCGCGCTCCTGATCTGCGGCAGAGGCCTCGTCCTCCAGCTCCCGCACGACGGTCGTCGTCCGCTCGACCTCGTCGGCCGCGGCCTCGTGCTCGGCGTCGAGACCTTCCTCGCCCTCCTCGGCCCCGACCACCTGGGTCTCCAGCACCGCGAAGTCGGTGCGCGCCTGGGTGCCCCGGAGCTCGGCCTCCGCCAGCGACTCGCGGAGCCGCCCGATCTCCGCCTCCGCGGCCTCGACCCGGGTGCGTTGCGCGGCGACCTGGCCCGCGAGACGCGCGAGGCCCTCCCGGCGGTCGGCGGCACCGCGGAGCAGGGTCGCGACCGCGCGCTCGGCCTCGCCCGCCGACCGCTCGACGTCCTCACGGTCCGCGACGGCCGCCGCGAGCGCGTCCCGTGCGCGCGCGACCTCGGCCTCGAGCTCGGCCTCGGTCGCGCGCACCCGCTCCGCCTGGGCCTCGAGCTCGTCGGGGTCCTGGCCGCGCTGGGCAGGCTCCGGGCGACCGAGCAGACGGACCCGCTCCTCCGCGAGCGTCTGCGTGCCGCGCAGGCGCTCGCGCAGGGACGAGAGCCGGAACCACACGTCGGTCGCGGCACCGAGCGCGGGCGCAGCCTCGGCCGCCTCGCGCTCGAGCCGGCCGAGCCCGTCGCGCGCCGTGGCGAGCGCGCGCTCGACGTCCGCCTGCTGGGCGCGCAGCGCCGCCTCGTCGGCGATCTCCTGCTCCAGGGTGGCGGTGAGCTGGGCGAGGTCGTCCGCGAGCAGGCGAGCCTTCGCGTCGCGCAGGTCGGCCTGGATCGTCGCGGCCTTGCGGGCGATCTCGGCCTGGCGGCCCAGCGGGCCGAGCTGGCGACGGATCTCGGTCGTGAGGTCGGCGAGCCGGGTGAGGTTGGCCTGCATCGCGTCGAGCTTGCGGAGCGCCTTCTCCTTGCGCTTGCGGTGCTTGAGGACGCCGGCGGCCTCCTCGACGAAGCCGCGCCGGTCCTCGGGCGTCGCGCGCAGGACGGCGTCGAGCTGTCCCTGCCCGACGATCACGTGCATCTCCCGGCCGAGGCCGGAGTCCGAGAGGAGGTCCTGGATGTCGAGCAGGCGGCACGCGGAGCCGTTGATCGCGTACTCGGAGCCGCCGCTGCGGAACAGCGTGCGGGAGATCGTCACCTCGGTGTAGTCGATCGGCAGCGCGCCGTCGGTGTTGTCGATCGTCAGGGAGACCTCGGCACGGCCGAGCGGCGGGCGCCCCGCCGTGCCGGCGAAGATGACGTCCTCCATCTTGCCGCCGCGCAGGGTCTTGGCGCCCTGCTCCCCCATGACCCACGCGAGCGCGTCCACGACGTTGGACTTGCCCGAGCCGTTCGGCCCGACGACGCACGTGACCCCGGGCTCGAAGCTCAGCGTCGTCGCGGACGCGAACGACTTGAAGCCGCGCAGCGTCAGGGTCTTGAGGTGCACGGACCCGAGCCTAGTGGCGGCCCCCGACGAACCCGCGGATCTGCGCCCCGCGCGGCCGGGCGCCGTCGCCGGGGGTGCCCGGACGCGAGACGCCCCGCCCCGGCCGGTGCGGCCGAGACGGGGCGCGGTGCTGCGTGCCGGTGCGTCAGCCGAGCTCGGGGAACCAGAGCGCGATCTCGCGCGCGGCGGACTCGGGCGAGTCGGAACCGTGGACGAGGTTCTGCTGGACCTTGAGGCCCCAGTCGCGGCCGAGGTCGCCGCGGATGGTGCCGGGGAGCGCCTCGGTCGGGTTCGTCGCGCCCGCGAGGGAGCGGAAGCCGGGGATGACGCCCTGACCCTCGGCGACGACCGCGAGCACCTTGCCCGACAGCATGAAGTCGACGAGCGGCTGGTAGAACGGCTTGCCCTCGTGCTCGGCGTAGTGCGCCGCGAGCAGCTCGGGCGTCGCGTCGAGCAGACGCACGGCGGCGAGCGTGTAGCCCTTGGCCTCGACCCGGCGCAGGACCTCGCCGGACAGGCCGCGGCGGACGCCGTCGGGCTTGACGAGGATGAGGGTGCGCTCGATGGTCTCGGTCAGTGCAGGTGCGACGTCGGTCATGGTCGCCGAGCCTACCGGCCGCACCGGCGTGCGGGACGCCGTGACCACCCGCGCGAGGGCGCGGGCGCGCCTCGCCTCAGTCGGCGTTGGGAGCGGTCTCGGGGTGCTCGGCGTCGTACGCCGCGCGCTCGCGGTCGATGCGCCCGCCGAGCCGGATCGAGACGACCCACAGCACGACGAAGAGGCCGCCGACGACGAACATCATGGGCACCACGAGCCCGAAGGCCAGGACCGGCACCTGGACGACCGACCCGGCGACGTAGCCGCCCGGCGTGCCGACCATGCGGGAGAGGACCACGAGCACGACGGCGAGGACGCCGCCCACGAGCCAGATCGACGTCGCGCTCGGCAGCTCGAGCGGCCCCCGCGAGTAGGGCACGTCGCGCAGCCCGTAGGCGACGAGCGTGGCGAACACCACGAGGAAGGCCTCGAGCAGCAGCGTGGTCGACGCGAACTGGACCTTCGCGGGCTTCTTCGGCTTGATGCAGTCGCCCGGGGACGGGCGCACCGGGCCCGCCGCGCGGCCGTGGCGGGACGGCTGCGCGGCGGGCTGCGACGGCGAGGTGCTCACCCGGTCAGGATACCGGCGCGCCGTCGCGCTCCCGGCCCTCCGGCCGGTCGTCGCCGGTGCCGGGACCGCCGCCCGCGGTCACGACGACCACGTCGTCCTCCGTGCCGTCCGCGCCCTGCGCCGGGGCGTCCTCGACGAGGTCGCCGTGGTCCGCGACGGCCTCGCCGCGCGCGACCATCCCGGCGACGTCGGAGAGCTTGACCTCGCGCAGGAAGAGCGCGAGGACGAACCCGACGAGCACGAGCGGGACGAGGTACCAGAAGGCGGGGGCGAGCGCGTCGGTGAACGCGTCGACGACGCCGGTGTGGATCGGCTCGGGGAGCTGCTGCACCATCTCGGGCGTGAGCGACGACCCCTCGGCCCCGGCGGGCGCGGAGCCGGCGGGCAGCCCCGCGAAGACGCCCTCGAGGTTGTCGGCGAGGCGCGACGTGAAGATGGTGCTGAACAGCGCCGTGCCGACGGCCGCGCCGATCTCGCGGAAGAAGTTGTTCGCGCTCGTCGCCGTCCCGATCTCGTGCGGGTCGACCGAGTTCTGCACCGCGAGGACGATCGTCTGCATGACGAGGCCCATGCCGGCGCCCATGACCAAGATCATCGCGCCGAAGAGCCACATCGACATGTCGCCCGTGATGCGCGTGAGCCACACCATGCCGGCAGCGGTGATCGCGAGGCCCAGCACCGGGTAGATCTTGTAGCGGCCGGTCTTCGTGATCGCGATACCCGACCCGATCGCCGTGAGCATGACGCCGACCATCATCGGGAGCATGAGGAACCCGGACTCGGTGACCCCCGCGCCGGTGGACATCTGGAGGAACGTCGGCAGGAAGGCGAGCGCCGAGAACATGCCCATGCCGAGCACGAGGCCGATGAGGGTCGCGATCGTGAACGTCCGGTTCTTGAACAGGTGCAGCGGGAGCAGCGGCTCCTCGGCGCGGTTCTCCACCACGACGAACGCGGCGACCGAGACGACCACGGCGGCCACGAGGCCGAGGAGCCACGGGTCGGACCAGTCGTAGCCGCGCGAGCTGGTCAGCGACTCCCAGCTCGTGACGAGCACGATGCCGGACGTGGCCACGACGAGGAAGAAGATGCCGGCGACGTCGATCTTGCGGCCGGAGCGGTGCGACGGGAGCTTGAGCGCGACCCACGCGACGACGAACGCCGCGACGCCGATCGGGACGTTGATCCAGAACGCCCAGCGCCAGCCCGGGCCCTCGGTGAACCAGCCGCCGAGGAGCGGGCCGATCACGGCCGCGATGCCGAACAGTGCGCCCATCGGGCCCATGTACTTGCCGCGGTCCTTGGCGGGCACGATGTCGGCGATGATCGCCTGCGACAGGATCATCAGGCCGCCGCCGCCGAGGCCCTGCACGCCGCGCCAGGCGACGAGCTCGGGGAACGACTGCGCGAAGCCCGCGCCCGCCGACGCGATCGTGAAGAGCCCGATCGCGACGAGGAACGGCCACCGACGACCCCAGAGGTCGCCGAACTTGCCGTAGAGAGGCATGACGATCGCGATCGCCAGGATGTAGGCCGTGATGACCCAGCCCTGGTGCTCGACGCCGTGGAGCTCGCCGACGATCGTCGGCATCGCGGTACCGACGATCGACTGGTCGAGGGAGGACAGGAACATCGACGCCATGAGCGCGCCGAAGATCACCCACACGGTGCGCGGGGTGAGCACGACGAGAGGCTTGCCGCCGTCGACGGGCGGTGCAGCGGTGGAGGAGGCCATGAGGATCCGGTTCGGTCAGGACGGGCGGGGGCGCGCCGACGGGCGCGGCCCGTCGTCGGGTGGTGGGGAGGGTGGAGCGGGGCGACCGGCGGCTAGCGGGCCGCGGGATCGGGGGCGCGCGAGTCCTGGAGCAGCGCCCGGAGCTGCCCGACGACGGTCGGCAGGTGGTCGACCGGCTCGCCCTCGCGGTCGTGCTGCTGCCACTCGAGCGTGCTGGCGCGCAGCAGGCTCATGACCACGAGGGCCAGGAGCTCGGGGTCGGGGACGAAGGGCCGCACGGCGCGGCGTGCGAGGAACATGTCGACGAGCTCGGCGCGGTGTCCCTCGACCCAGGCGACGTGCCGGGTGACGAGGTGCGGCTCGCGCTGGACGAGCTCGAGCGTGCGCGCCATGCGCTCGGGCGTGACGACCTGCTGCGCGAGCACGTCGGCCACGACGACCTCGAGGTCGTCGAGCAGCGCTCCCGTGGGACCGCCCCCGACGAAGACTGCGACGATCTCGGGTCGCACGGCGAGGTCCTCGAGGCCGAGCACGGCGTCGTCCTTCGACGGGAAGTAGTTGAAGAACGTGCGCGGCGAGACCCCGACCTCGGCGCAGATGTCCTCGACGGTCACCGCGTCGAAGCCGCGCTCCAGCACGAGCGTCTGCGCCGCCTCGACGAGCGCCTCGCGCCGGGCGCGCTTCTTGCGCTCGCGCAGGCCGCCGGGAGACGGCGCCAGACATGCCGCGGCCCGCTCGGCCAACGAGGGGCGAGCGGGCACGTCGGGGAGAGTGGTGGGCACGAGGACCATTCTTGCATCCTGTGCAATTTTGCATCAACTGCAATTGCGCGTGATCGCCGTCACACGGGCGTCGGTCAGACCTCGCCGAACCCGCCCTCCACGGCCGCCACGACCGCGGCGACCGCGTCGGCGGCCTGGGTCCCCTCCCCCGTCACGGTGAGCTCCTGGCCGCCGGTCGCGCCGAGCTTCATCAGCTCGAGCACGCTCGCCCCGTTGACGCCGTCGATCGCGACGCTCGCGTCGAAGCCCGCGACGAGGCGGGCCAGCACCGCCGCGGGACGCGCGTGGAGCCCGAGCGGGTTGCGCAGCGTGACGACGGCGCGCGCGCCCCCGTCCGTGGAGGCTGCGGCCTCGGCGGCGGGCTCGTCGTCCTCGGGCCCTCCGGCCGTGACCGCGAACGTCCCGCCCGCGTGCTCCGCGGACGCGAGCACCTCGGAGACGTCGCCGCCGCCGTGGGCGGTCACCGCCGCCGCGACGGCGCCCTCGACGAACGGGGCGTCGGCGAGCCGGACCTTGCCGTCGTACCCGTCCTCCATGTCGAGGACGGACTCGACCGTCATGACGGCCGAGCCGAGGTCGGCGAGCACGACCACGCCGTCCGCGACGCCGAGCGCCTCCTCGACCGCGGTCGACACCCGGTCGTAGCTCGTGCCGAGCCCGCCGTCGTCGGTCCCGCCCGCGGCGAGCAGGAGCACGCCGGGCGCCATCTGCGCGGAGAGCTCGACCGCACCCTGCGCGAGCCGCTGCGAGTGCGAGACGAGGACCAGCGCCACGCGCGCCCGCGCCCCGACCGGCGCGGCAGCGCCGCTCACGCGGTCGCCGCGTCGCGCGCGGCCTCGAGGAGGATCGCGGTCGAGGTCGCCCCCGGGTCCTGGTGCCCGGCGCTGCGCTCCCCGAGATAGCTCGCGCGGCCCTTGGTCGCGACGAGCGGGATCGTCGCCTCGGCGCCCGCGCGCGCAGCCTGCGCCGCCGCGGCGAGCACGTCGGCGGTCGACGCCCCGGCGTCGGCGGCCGCCTCGGCGGCGTCGACCGCGGGCTGCCACGCGTCCACCATCGTCTTCTCGCCGACCTGGGCCTTCCCGCGTGCGGTGATGCCCTCCAGCGCGCCCTCCAGGAGCGCGACGACGCCGTGCGCGTCGAGCTCGGCGAGGCCCGTCACCTTCGCGGCACGCAGGTAGGCGGTGCCGTAGAGCGGCCCCGAGGCCCCGCCGACGGACGACATGAGCGTCGTGGCCACGAGCTTGAGCACGTCGCCGATCTGGCCCGGCGGCTGCTCCCCCGCGGCCGCCCCGTCGAGCTTGACCGCCACCGCACGGAACCCTCTGTCGAGGTTCTCGCCGTGGTCGCCGTCACCGATCTGGCGGTCCAGCTCGGTCAGCTCGTCCCGTGCCGCCGCGATGCGCTCCGCGCTCAGCCGCGTCCACCGGTCCGCCCAGGCCACGTCCAGCGTCATGCCCCACCTCTCCTCGCCGTCGAGCCGGCGGTCCGCCGGCTCTCGGAGACTGCACGAAAGGGCACCGCCTCACCAGCGCAGCGCAGCCGTGTGGACGGGAGCGTCCCACAGGGCGGTGAGCTCGTCGTCCAGGCGCAGCACGGTGACCGACGCACCCTGCATCTCCAGCGACGTGACGTAGTTGCCGACGAGCGAGCGCGTCACCCGTACGCCGCGCCCCTCGAGCAGCCTCCTCGCCTGACGATAGACGACGTACAGCTCGGACAGCGGCGTACCGCCCATTCCGTTAACGAACAGCAACACGTCCTCGCCGTCGGCGAGGCCCAGGTCGTCCGCCACCGGGTCGACGAGCCGCTGCGTGATCTCGTCGGCCGACGCGAGCGGGATGCGGTGGCGTCCGGGCTCGCCGTGGATGCCGATCCCGATCTCGACCTCGTCGTCGCCCAGGTCGAAGCTCGGCTTGCCGACGTGCGGGACCGTGCAGGCGGTGAGCGCGACGCCCATCGAGCGCACGTTCGCGACGACGCGACCCGCGATCTCCGTCACCGCACCGAGGTCGTCGCCGCGCTCGGCCGCGGCGCCCGCGATCTTCTCGACCGCGACCGTGCCCGCGACGCCGCGGCGGCCGGCGGTGTAGAGCGAGTCCTCGACCGCGACGTCGTCGTTGACGAGGATGCTCGTGACCTGCGTGCCCTCCGCCTCGACGAGCTCGACCGCCGTCTCGAAGTTCAGGACGTCGCCCGTGTAGTTCTTGACGATCGCGAGGACGCCCGCGCCCGAGTCGGCGCCGAGGATCGCCGGGACGATCTGGTCCGGCGTCGGCGAGGTGAAGACCGCGCCGGGGACCGCGGCGTCGAGCATGCCGAGGCCGACGAAGCCCGCGTGCAGCGGCTCGTGCCCCGAGCCGCCGCCCGACACCAGTCCGACCTTCCCGGGGACAGGGCCCCCGGCACGCGACACGTAGGGCGGCGCGACGTGCACCTCGACGAGGTCCGCGTGCGCCTGGCCGAAGCCCTCGAGGGACTCCGTCACGGCGTCCTGGGGATCGTTGAGCAGCTTCTTCACCGGTCATCCCTCCATCGGTCCGTGCGCCCGGGGACCCGGACGCCGACGCCCCCGCCCGGCGTGCCCGCCGCCGTCGTCGCCTCCATCAAACACCCGGGCGCACGGGGCCGCGCGAGATCCCCGGGCACGCGGCGCCCCGCCGGAGCGGGGCGCCGCGTGCCCGCCCGGGACGTCAGCCGCGGCCGAGGAGGATCCGCGCGTCGGCGACCGTGACCACGGAACCCGTGACGAGCACGCCCGAGCCCGTCCCGACGCCCACCGCGTCGTCCCGCTCCACGAGGTCGACCGCGACCTGGAGCGCCTCGTCGAGCCGCTCGGTGCTGTGCACGCGGTCCTCGCCGAACACGTCCGCGGCGAGCTCGGCGAGGTCGGTCGGGTCGGCCGAGCGCTCCGAGCTGTTGCGCGTCACGACCACCTCGGACAGCACCGGCTCGAGCGCCGCGAGGAGCGGCTCGGCGTCCTTGTCCGCCATGATCGCGACCACCCCGACGAGGTGGCGCAGGTCGAACGCCTCGCCGAGCGCGACCGCGAGCGCCTCCGCGCCCGCGGCGTTGTGCGCCGCGTCGACGAGGACGGTCGGGCTGGACCGCACGACCTCGAGCCGACCGGGAGACGTGACGTCCGCGAACGCGGTCTCCACCAGCTGCCCGTCGAGCGCGCGGCCGCCGAGGAACGCCTCCACCGCGGCGAGCGCGAGGAGCGCGTTGTGCGCCTGGTGCTCGCCGTGCAGCGGGAGGAACACCTCGGTGTAGAGCGCCGCGGGCGTGCGCAGGTCGAGGAGCTGCCCCCCGACCGCGACCTGCCGTGCCGCCACGTCGAGGTCGACGCCCTCGCGCAGCAGGCGTGCGCCGACGCGCTCGGCGCGGGCGCGCAGCACCTCCTCCACCTCCGGACGCTGCGCGGCGGAGACGACGGTCGCGCCGTCCTTGACGATGCCCGACTTGACCGTCGCGATCTCCTCGAGCGTGCTGCCGAGCCACCGCTCGTGGTCGAGCGCGACGGGCGTCACGACCGCGACCTCCGCGTCGACCACGTTGGTCGAGTCCCACTCGCCGCCCATGCCGACTTCGACGATCGCAACGTCGACGGGCGTGTCCGCGAACGCGGCGAACGCCACGCCCGTGAGGACCTCGAAGAAGCTCAGCTGCGACTGCCCGGTCGCCGCGAGCTCCGCGTCGACGACCTGCACGTACGGGTAGACGTCCTCCCAGACCTCGACGAACCGGCGTGCCGAGAGGGGCTCGCCGTCGACGACGATCCGCTCGGTGACGCTCGTCAGGTGCGGGCTCGTGAACAGGCCGGTGCGCAGGCCGTGCTCGCGCACGAGGCGCTCGGCGACGCGCGCGGTGCTCGTCTTGCCGTTGGTCCCGGTGAGGTGGATGGTCCGGAACGCGTGCTGCGGGTCGCCCAGCAGCTCGAACAGGCGCCGCACCCGGTCGATCGTCGGGTCGAAGTCGTGCTCGGGGGCACGCGAGACGATGTGCTGGTAGACGCGCTCGAGGTCCGCCTGCGCGGCGGCGTCCTCCGCCGCTGCGCGGGCGTCCTTCGCGCTCTGCCGTCGTGCGGCGCCGGGGTCCTTGCGTGCGGCGCTCACAGGTTCGCCTCCTCGACGGGGCCAGCGTCCGGAACGGTGCCGTCGGCCTTCTCGACGCGCACGGAGCGCACGTCGGTCGGCGACGTCTCGACGACGACCTCGACCGCGAGGGTCTCGCGCGCGACGAGCTCGCGGTGCTCCTCGACGGCGACGAGCCACTCGCCGGGCACGTCGAGCGACAGCCGGATGCGGTCGGCGACGTCGAGGCCGGCGGCCTTGCGCGCGTCCTGCACGTCGCGGATCACGTCGCGCGCGTAGCCCTCGGCGAGCAGCGCGTCGTCGAGCACGAGGTCGAGGACGGCGAACCCGCCGCCCGCGAGCACCGCGGCGGCGACGCTCGGCGCCTCACCCTCGGCGACGCCGCGGTCGGCGACCACCGTCGTCAGCTCGTACTCCGCGGGCAGGAGCGCCACGTCGCCGTCGTCCGTCGTCACGACGACGTCCCCGGCGTCGTCCACGCGCCACGCCCCGGCCTTCGCGGCCTTGATGACGGCCTGGACCCCCCGGCCCAGGCGCGGGCCGGCGGCGCGCGCGTTCACGGCGAGGCGCTGCGTGATGCCGAAGCGCTCCGCGGCGTCGGAGTCGGTCGACTCGAGCTCGACGGCCTTGACGTTGAGCTCGCGCGCCAGCAGGTCCGTGTACGGCGCGAGCGCCCCCGGGTCGTCCACGACGACCGTGAGCCTCGCGAGCGGCTGCCGCACGCGGAGCTGGTGCGCCTTGCGCAGGCCGAGCGCGGCCGACGCGACGGCGCGGACCTCGTCCATCGCGGCGACGAGCGCCGGGTCGGCGACGAGGGACGCGTCCGGGACCTGGCGCACCGCCACGGCGTACGAGCCGTCCTCGCCGACGAACCGCTCGCCGGCCTCCTCGGTGGACGCCGGCCAGTCGGTGAGGTGGACCGAGCGCCCGCCGGTCAGGCCGCGCCAGACCTCCTCCGCGAGCAGCGGGGCGAGCGGGGCCATGACGCGCGTGAGCGTCTCGAGCGCCGTGTACAGCGTGTCGAACGCGTCGGCGTCCTCCGCCCAGAACCGGTCGCGCTGGGTGCGCACGTACCAGTTGGTCAGGACGTCGAGGTGCTCGCGCACGGTCTCGCACGCGCCGGCGATGTCGTACGCGTCCAGCTGCCCGGTCACGCGCACGACGAGGTCGTGCGTGCGCGCGAGCAGGTAGCGGTCGAGCGCCGGGAGCCCGGCCACGCGCTCGGGCGCGACCTTCTGTGCGACGTACCCCGCGGGTTCGCCGGGCTCGCCCGCCCGGGCCTGCGCCTTCGAGGTGTTCGCGTACAGGGTGAAGAAGTAGTACGTGCTCCACAGCGGCAGCAGCACCTGACGGACCGCGTCGCGGATCCCGTCCTCGGTGACGACGAGGTTGCCGCCGCGCAGGATGGGCGAGCTCATGAGGAACCAGCGCATCGCGTCGGAGCCGTCGCGGTCGAAGACCTCGTTGACGTCCGGGTAGTTGCGCAGCGACTTGCTCATCTTGCGGCCGTCAGAGCCCAGCACGATGCCGTGCGAGACGGCCGAGCGGAACGCGGGGCGGTCGAACAGCGCGGTCGCGAGCACGTGCAGCGTGTAGAACCAGCCGCGCGTCTGGCCGATGTACTCGACGATGAAGTCGCCGGGGTTGTGGTGCTCGAACCAGTCGGTGTTCTCGAACGGGTAGTGCACCTGCGCGTAGGGCATGGAGCCCGAGTCGAACCAGACGTCCATGACGTCCTCGACGCGGCGCATGGTCGACCGGCCCGTCGGGTCGTCGGGGTTCGGCCGGGTGAGGCGGTCGACGAACGGGCGGTGCAGGTCGGGCTCGCCCTTCTCGTTGCGCGGGAGCGTGCCGAAGTCGCGCTCGAGCTCCGCGAACGACCCGTACACGTCGACGCGCGGGTGCTGCGGGTCGTCGGAGCGCCACACCGGGACGGGGCTCCCCCAGAACCGGTTGCGCGTGATCGACCAGTCGCGCGCGTTCTCGAGCCACTTGCCGAACTGGCCGTGCTGGATGTGCTCGGGCGTCCAGGAGATCTGCTCGTTGAGCTCGACCATCCGGTCCTTGAACGTCGACACCGCGACGAACCACGACGACACGCCCATGTAGATGAGCGGCTGCCGGCAGCGCCAGCAGTGCGGGTAGGAGTGCGCGTACGACTCGCGGCGCAGCAGCACCGTCCCGGGGCTCGTCGCGCCGAGCGCGAGGTCCGGGGTCTGCTCGCCCGCGGCGACGGCGGCGTCGTGCCGCGTCCGGCCCTTGAGGTGGTCGATGATGAGCGCGTTCGCGTCGAAGACCTGGAGGCTCTCGTAGTCGACGACGGGGAACACGAACTTGCCGTCGGACGCGACCGGGAGCACCGGCTCGACCCCTTCGCGATCGGAGACGACCTTGTCCTCCTCGCCGAACGCGCCGGCGTTGTGCACGAGGCCGGTGCCGTCCGTGGTCGTGACGAAGTCGGCCTCGACGACGCGGTGCGCGCCGGCGTGCCCGGCGAAGTAGGAGAACGGCGGCGTGTAGGAGCGACCGACGAGGTCGGCACCCGTGAGCCGGTCGACGACCTGCGTCGTCACGTCCTCGACGCCCTCGTCGGCGAGCTCGCGCGCGTATGCCCCGAGGCGCTCGGCCGCGATCACGTAGCGCTCCGTGACGCCCGTGAACGACGACTCGACGACGACGTACTCGACGTCCGGGCCGACCATGACGAACAGGTTCGACGGCAGGGTCCAGGGCGTCGTCGTCCAGATGAGCGCGAGCTCGCCCGTCTCGAGCCGGAAGCCGACGGTCACCGCCGGGTCCTGGCGGACCTGGTACACGTCCTCGTCCATGCGCAGCTCGTGGTTGGACAGCGGCGTCTGGTCGTTCCAGCAGTAGGGCAGCACGCGGAAGCCCTCGTAGACGAGACCCTTGTCGTAGAGCTGCTTGAACGCCCACAGGACCGACTCCATGAACGTGGGGTCGAGCGTCTTGTAGTCGTGCTCGAAGTCGACCCAGCGCGCCTGGCGGGTCACGTAGTCCTGCCACTCGCTCGTGTACTTGAGCACCGACGCGCGGCACGCGTCGTTGAACCGCTCGATCCCCAGCTCGAGGATCTCCTCCTTGGTCTTGATCCCGAGCTGGTCCATCGCCTCGAGCTCGGCGGGCAGGCCGTGCGTGTCCCAGCCGAAGCGCCGCTCGACGTGCTTGCCCCGCATGGTCTGGTAGCGCGGCACGACGTCCTTCGCATAGCCCGTGAGCAGGTGCCCGTAGTGGGGCAGGCCGTTCGCGAAGGGCGGGCCGTCGTAGAAGACGAACTCGTTGCTGCCGTTCTCGCCGGCGGGGTTGCGCTCGACCGAGGCGCGGAACGTGTCGTCGGCGTCCCAGTAGGCGAGCACGTCGCGCTCGATGGCGGGCAGGTCCGGGGAGGCGGGGACGCCGAACGCGGCTCCGGGGTGCGAGTCGGCGGCGGACGAGGGTGCGCGGTGCAGCGGGTAGGCCATGGTCTCGAGGACTCCGGTGGGTAGCGGCCGGCGGAGGTCCGCCGTGGTGGTACGGGTCGGTCGTGCTCTCCTGCGAGGACGACTCCCCCACCCAGGGGCGGGCTCGCCGCGGTACCACCTCGCTTGCCGGCGTCGTCCCCCGGTGCCCGACGCCGTCGGGCCCGGCGGGCGGTCACCGACCGCTCGTCGCAGGCTGTGACGGGCCCACCCGTCCGGTTCTAGTGAGGACCTGGCCGCGGGCCGTCAGGCCTGCCCGGCGGTGCGGGTCCCGTTCTTCCGGAGGCTCGCCGGTGATGGCCGGGTCGACGCCTGTGCGTCCATGGTAGCCGCCGACCGGCGGCGCGCGGTGTAGGCGTCGATGTCCCGCGCGACGAGCCACTCGAGCGTGAGCGGCGGGCGGGCGTCGTGCCCGACGGCGAGCGGCGCCGCGGACGGGCGGGCGGCCTCGGGCGACGGCGCGGCGAGCGGCGTCGTCGGGCGGTAGCGGGGAAAGCTCGGGGGAACGTACATGGTGGTCTCGCGTCCTGTGATCGGCGGGCGTCCGGAGGTGCAGACCCGGGCGTCGCGCGGGACTCATCGATGAGCCCGTGGCACGAGACCGGCGACCGTCACGCCCCTTCGTCAGGAGGGAGGGGCGGGAGGCTGCTCGCGGACACCAGGTCGAGGCTGCGCAGGGCGCCGCGAGCCCTCAACAACAGGTGGCGGAGGCGACCCGCGGGCGCGCGAGGACGAGCGAGCTGCTCGTGGGGCGCGGGGAGGTCACGCGGACATGGTGCCAGGGCGGGCCCGGGGCGGACAACCCGGGGTCCACGGGCCGGACACGGGTCACGTCAGCCCACGCGGACGGTGACCTCGTGCCACCCCGACGCGCCGTCGGGCGCGGGCGGGGCGACGTCTGCGGTCTGCGTGCGCCCGTCGGCGTCGGTCGCGCGGACCGTCAGGCGGTGCTCTCCGGGTGTCGCGTCCCACGCGTACGACCACTGCCGCCACGTGTCGGGACCCACGGTGCCGGCGAGGGTCGCGGGGCGCCAGGTGCCGTCGTCGACCCGGACCTCCACGCCGGAGATCCCCGTGTGCTGCGCCCACGCGACGCCCGCGACCGTCACGACGCCCGCCGGGACCGACGCCCCCGCGCGCGGCGTGTCGACGCGCGACGCGAGCTTGATCGGGCCGCGCTCCGACCAGCCGCGCGTGGACCAGTACGCGACGTCGTCGGCGAAGGTCGTGACCTTGAGCTCGGTGACCCACTTGGTCGCGGACACGTAGCCGTAGAGCCCCGGGACGACGAGCCGCGCGGGGAACCCGTGCTCCGCGGGCAGCGGCTCGCCGTTCATCCCGACCGCGAGCAGGCACGCCCGGTCGGGGTCGGTGAGCACGTCGAGCGGCGTGCTCGCCGTCCAGCCGTCGGCGCTCGTGGACAGGACCATGTCGGCGCCGTCGCGGACCCCGGCGCGCGCGAGCAGCTCGCGCACGGGGTACCCGAGCCACCGCGCGTTGCCCACGAGGTCGCCGCCGACCTCGTTCGACACGCACGTGAGCGTCACGTGGTGCTCGGTGAGCGGGAGCGCGAGCAGCTCGTCGAGCGTGAGCTCGAACGGCTCGTCGACGAGCCCTGTCACGCGCAGCGTCCACGAGGCGGGGTCGACCTGCGGCACGCGCAGCGCGGTGTCGATCCGGTAGAAGTCGCCGTTCGGGGTCACGTACGGCGCGAGGCCCGGGACGCGCAGGTCCGCCCCCGCCGGGACGGCCGGCGCGGGCGTCGCCGGGGAGGGCAGCCGCAGCGCCTCGCGCGCGGCCGTGACGGCGCGCGACCCGGCCGACACCGCGCGGGACGTCGCGAGCGCGACGACGCCCGCCGCGGCGGCGAGGCCGGTGACGAGGAGGAAGCGCCGCCGGTCCATCGACGCATCTGCGGAGCCGGCGCCCGCCGCGCCGCCGTCGAGGCCCGCACCGACGACCGTGGCCTCCGCGGGCCCGCGCAGCGGGGCGAGAGAGGCGCGCAGCAGCAGGATCGCGACCCCGACCCCGACGAGCGAGGGCAGCGCCCACGCGACGCTCGCACCCGGCCGGCCCGCGGCCACGACGGCTCCGACGGCCCCCACGACGCCCAGCAGCACGGACCCCCACGGCGGACGGCGCAGCTCGAGCCAGCCCGCGAGCGCCGCGCCCGCGGCGAGGACGACCGCCATGCCGCCGAGCAGCACCGCCTTGTCGGCGGTCCCGAACGTCGCGACCGCCCACTCCTTGACCGGCCCGGGCACGGCGTCGACCACCCCGGCCCCCGCGGCGAACAGCGGGCTCGACCCCGGCCCCACGAGCGCCGCGACGAGCTCGGCGACCGCGAACCCGACGCCCGCGCAGACCACGCCCGCGAACGCCGAGAGCGCGGGGGCACGACGGGAGGAGGCGCTCATGCCCCCAGCCTGGCACGTGCTGCCGCGCGGCGGCGCCCTACGGCCGCGGCACGCGCGCGAGGTCCGACTGACCGATCCACGCGGGCAGCTCGCGCCGAGCCTCGGCGGGCCCGACGAGCACGACGTCGCCGGTGCGCAGCGCTCCCGCCCACGACGTGTCGCCCCGCCACACGCGGGTCAGGGCGCGCAGCCCGGACCGGACCACGACCGCCGGCTCGAGACCGGGGTCGACGTCGCACAGGTCGACGTCGCCCGCCCGCACGACGAGCCACCACCGCGACACCCGGCGATCGACGTCGTGCAGCCGGAACTCGACCGCCGTGGTCTCGCGCGGCCAGACGTCCGTCGGCACGGTGCGACGGACGTCCCAGAAGAGCAGGTGCGGGTCCAGGTCCTCGTCGCCCAGGTCGGCGATCCAGCGGGCTCCCCACGCGCCGAGCGACTCCACCACGGGACGGAGCTCCTCGCCCGCCGCCGTCAGCCGGTAGGTCGGCCGTCCGCCGGCCTCGTCGCGCCGCACGACGCCGGCGCGCTCGAGCCAGCGCAGCCGCTTCGCGAGCAGCGCGGGCGACATCCGAGGGTTCCCCCGCCGCAGCTCGTTGAAGTGCGTGCTGCCCGCGAGCAGCTCGCGGACGACGAGCAGGGTCCAGCGCTCGTCGAGCACGTCCATGGCCTTCGCCACCGGGCAGAACTGGCCGTAGCCCGCCATCGCCGCCTCCTCGATCGTTCCTCCAGGAGACACCCGCGGGACCGTCCGCCGCCAGGTGTCGCTCCTCCCGAGCACTACAGATCCGGAACTGGATGCCTCCAGGAGGGAGCGCGATCCTGAGGGGACGTGACCCACCGCACGCCCGCGACCGCGGGCTGGACAGCAGGAGAAGCACATGACGGACACCGTGGTCCTGTCGGACCTCAAGGCCAAGCACCGCGCGGTGTGGGCGTCCGGGGACTACCCCGCCGTCGCCGAGCTGGTGCACGAGCTCGGCGAGACCCTCGTCGACGCGGCCGGCGTCCGCGCCGGGCAGCGCGTGCTCGACGTCGCCGCGGGCACCGGGAACGCGGCGATCGCGGCCGCGCTGGCGGGCGCCGACGTCGTCGCGTCGGACCTCACGCCGGAGCTGCTCGACGTCGGCCGGCGCGCCGCCGAGGAGCGCGGGGCGCGGCTCGTGTGGGAGCAGGCCGACGCGGAGGCGCTGCCGTACGCGGACGCGTCGTTCGACGTCGTGCTGTCGTGCATCGGCGCGATGTTCGCGCCGCAGCACCAGGCCGCCGCGGACGAGCTGGTGCGCGTGCTCCGCCCCGGCGGGACGCTCGCCCTCGCGAGCTGGACGCCCGGTGGGTTCATCGGGCAGCTCTTCGCGACGATGAAGCCGTTCGCGCCCGCGCCGCCGCCCGGCGCGCAGCCCCCGCCCCTGTGGGGCGACGAGGAGCACGTGCGGGCCCTGCTCGGGAACCGCGTCCACGAGGTGCACGCGGAGACGCGGTCGCTGCCGGTGACGCTCTTCCCCGACGGCGAGGCCTTCCGTTCCTTCTTCGCCGAGCGGTACGGCCCGACGATCGCGGTGCGCCGGAGCCTCGCCGACGACCCCGAGCGGCTGGAGCAGCTCGACCAGGCGCTGCGCGACCTCGCCGACCACCGGCTCGAGGAGGGCGCGATGGGCTGGGACTACCTGCTCCTCACGGCGACGCGCTCCTGAGGCGTCGTCCCGGCGTCAGGCGTCCCGGTGCTCGTCGGCGGCCGCCGGGACGCCCTTCGGGACGAGCGGGGCGCGCCACAGGGAGTACGTGGACGCCTGGGCGACGGGACGCAGGACCAGCGAGTCGATGTTGACGTGGTGCGGGCGCGTCACGGCGAAGGTCACGACGTCCGCGACGTCGTCCGCGGTGAGCGGGTCCACGACGCCGGCGTACACCGCGTCGGCCCCGGCCTGGTCCCCGTGGTAGCGGTTGAGCGAGAACTCCGGCGTGTGCACGAGGCCGGGCGCGATCTCGATGACGCGGATCGGCTCGCCCACCAGCTCCAGCCGGAGCGTCTTGGCGACCCCGAGCAGCGCGTGCTTGGACGCGACGTAGCCGGACCCGCCGACGTAGGTGTCGTGGCCGGCGGTCGACGTCATGAGCACGATGTCGCCGCGGCGCGACGCGCGCAGGAGCGGCAGGAACGCCTTCGTCACGCGCACGGTGCCCAGCACGTTCGTCTCGTACATCGCGCGCCACTCGTCGATCTTCGCCTCGTCGACGGGGTCGACGCCGAGCCCGAACCCGGCGATGTTGAGCAGCGCGTGCACCGGCCCGCGCGCACCGGCCTCCGCGACGAGGCGCGCGACGTCGTCGTCCGACGTGACGTCGCCGACGACCGGGTGGGCGCCCGTGCGCTCCGCGACCTCGGCGAGCCGGTCCGCGCGTCGCGCGAACGCGACGACGTCCCAGCCGCGGGCGCGCAGGAACCGCACGCACGCCTCGCCGATGCCCGACGACGCGCCGGTCACCACCGCGCGCAGCGGTGCGGTCGAGGGGCTCTGGGCAGGCAGGTTCGATGGCTCCGTCACGACGGACACTCTGCCACGGCGGACCGCGGGAAGGACTAGGCTGGCGGAGGACCACGGGCCCCGCACTGGCCCGTCCGGGCGGCACGGATCTGTGCCGCGGGTCCGCGCGACGCGAGATGACGCGTCGGTCCCGGCCGGCGCTCGCCGGTCGGCATCGAGAACGCACCGCCGCAGCGGCGTGCCCGCCGAGCGCACGCCGCACCGCGCCCGACCCCCGGAGACCTCGCCCGTGCCCTCTTCCCGCACCGTGCACCGCCAGCCCGTCCGCCGCGCCGTCCTCGCGCTCCCGACCGCCACGCTCGCCCTGCTGCTCGCCGCCTGCTCGTCGGGCACCACGCCGGGTGACGACCCGACCGCGGACGGCGACGCCGCGCCGACGGGCGGTGCGGCAGCGACGACCTACCCGCTCACGCTCGACGACTGCGGGTTCGAGGTGACCTTCGACGCGGCGCCGGAACGCGTCGTGACGATCAAGTCGAGCACCACGGAGATGCTGCTCGCGCTCGGGCTCGGCGACCGGATCGTCGCGAGCGCGTTCGCGGACGGCCCGGTCCCCGAGTCCTTGGCCGACGCCGCGGCGGACGTCCCGGCGGTGGCAGAGCCGCTCTCGGACCAGGTCCCCGGCGCCGAGGCGGTCCTGGAGACCGAGCCCGACCTCGTCTACGCGGGCTGGGAGTCCAACCTCACGGCCGAGGGCGCGGGCGACCGCGAGACGCTCGCGCAGCTCGGCGTCGCGACGTACGTCTCCCCCGCCGCGTGCAAGGCACCGGAGTACATGCCCGACCCGCTGACGTTCGACGACGTGTTCGCCGAGATCACCGAGGTCGGCACGATCTTCGACGCGCAGGACGCGGCCGCCGACCTCGTCGCGGAGCAGCGCGCGACGCTCGACGGCGTCGCCCGGGACGAGCGCGGGCTCACGGCCCTGTGGTACTCGTCCGGCGACGACATCCCGTACGTCGGCGCGGGCATCGGCGCGCCGCAGATGATCATGGACGCCGTCGGGCTGGAGAACGTCGCGGGCGACGTGCACGACACCTGGACCGCGTTCGCGTGGGAGGAGGCGATCGCCGCCGACCCCGACGTCCTCGTCCTCGTCGACGCCGCGTGGAACACGGCCGAGGCCAAGATCGAGCGGCTCGAGTCCAACCCGGCGACGGCCGAGATGACCGCGGTGCGCGAGGGCCGCTACCTGACGATCCCGTTCCCGGCGACCGAGGCCGGCGTGCGCAACGTCGATGCCGTCGTGGACCTCGCGGCACAGCTGGAGGCGCTCGGCCTGTGACCACGCTGCGCACCCGGCCCGCGCCCGCGCCGCCCTCCCGACGGGACGGAGCGGGGACCGGCGCGCGCCGTGGCGCGGCCTGGTGGGTGCCGGTCGGCGTCGGCGTCCTCGTCGTGACGGTGCTGGTCACGGTGACGATCGGCCCGGCGGACCTCGCGGTCGGGGACGTGTGGCGCTCGGTCGCGACGCACCTCGGGCTCGGCGGGCTGCTCGGCCTCGAGCCGCTCGGGGCGCTCCAGGACGGCATGGTCTGGCAGCTCCGCCTCCCCCGCGTGCTCACCGCCGCGGCGGTCGGCGCCGGCCTGGCCGTGTGCGGCGTCGTCATGCAGTCCCTCACGCGCAACCCCCTCGCGGACCCGTACCTCCTCGGCCTGTCGTCGGGCGCGTCGCTCGGCGCGGTGCTCGTGCTCGTCGCCGGGTGGACCGTGCTCCTGCCGGTCGCGGCGTTCGGGGGCGCCGTCCTCGCGCTCGTCGCGGCGCTCGGCCTCGCGGGCGCGCTCGGGGCGCTCACGCCGACGCGGACCGTGCTCGCGGGCCTCGCGGTGAGCCAGCTCGCCGCGGCCGCGACGAGCTTCGTCATCTTCTGGTCCGCGACCGGCGACTCCTACCGCGAGATCCTCTCGTGGCTGATGGGGTCCGTCGCGGGAGCGACGTGGACGTCCGTCGCGGTCGCGGGCGGCGCGACCCTCGTGCTCGGGACGCTACTCGCCTCGACCGGCTCCGTGCTGGACGCCTTCACGTTCGGCGACACGGCGGCGTCCACGCTCGGCGTCGACGTCGCGCGCGTGCGCTGGACGCTGCTCGTGGGCGTCGCGCTGCTCACCGGGGCGCTCGTCTCCCAGTCGGGGTCGATCGGGTTCGTCGGGCTGATCCTGCCGCACGCGGTGCGGCTCCTCACGGGCGCGCGGCACCGCCTCCTGCTGCCGTTGTCCGCGCTGTTCGGCGCGACCTTCCTCGTCTGGGCGGACACGCTCGCGCGCACCGTGTTCGCGCCGCGCGAGCTGCCCGTCGGGATCGTCACCGCCGCGATCGGCGCGCCGGTGTTCGCGCTGCTCCTGTGGCGCGGGAGGAAGGCCGCATGAGCGAGGCGACGCGCACGACGACGCAGGAGGGACCCACGGCCGGCCCCGACACCGTGCGGGAGCACCCCGGTGACGCGGCGGTGCGGAACCCGTCTTTAGAACAGGGCGCGGCGGGGCTCGACGCCGCGCGCGTGTCGTGGTCCGTCGACGGTCGCCTGATCCTCGACGGCGTCGACTGCACCGCCCCGGCCGGCGCGGTGAGCGGGCTGCTCGGTCCCAACGGCTCCGGCAAGTCGACGCTCCTGCGTGTGCTCTCGGGGGTGCGCGCCCCGTCCACGGGGTCCGACGACGCCGCGCACGCACGCTTCGACGGCGCGGACCTGCTGACGATGCCGCGGCGGCAGCGCGCGCGCGTCCTCGCGCTCGTCGAGCAGGACGCGACGACCGACCTCCCGCTCTCCGTGCTCGACGCCGTCCTGCTGGGCCGCATCCCCCACCGCTCGCTCCTCGCGGGCGACTCCGCGCACGACCGGGAGGTGGCGACCGCGGCGCTCGCCCGCGCGGGCATGGCCGCGTTCGCCGAGCGGGAGGTCGCGACGCTCTCCGGCGGCGAGCGCCAGCGCGTCCACCTGGCGCGCGCGCTCGCCCAGGAGCCCGCGCTGCTCCTGCTCGACGAACCGACCAACCACCTCGACATCGCCGCGCAGCTCGACACGATGCGCGTCCTGCGCGACCTCGCCGACGACGGCGTGACCGTCCTCGCCGCGCTCCACGACCTCAACCTCGCGGCCCAGACGTGCGACCACGTCGTCGTCCTGGCGGACGGGCGGGTCGTCGCCGCGGGCGACGTGCGCGAGGTCCTGGTCCCCGACGTGCTCGACCCGGTCTACGGCGTGCGGTGCGAGGTGCTCACGCACCCGCGCACGGGTCGGCCGGTGCTGACGTTCGCGCCCCAGGACTGAGCGCGTACTCTCTGCGGGTGCGCCTCTCCCCGGTCCGCTGCGCCCCGCGGACGCTCGTCACGGCCGCGCTCGTCGCGACGTGCGTCGTGTCCGTCTCCGGCTGCGCGGTGCTCGACGGGCGCTCCCCGTTCGACACCTCGAACGTCTCGTACGCCGACGTCGAGAAGGCCCTGCCCGCGGTCCAGGACGCGCTGGACGAGGCGGACCTCCCCGTCGAGGCGAGCCTCTACACCGGTTCGAGCAACTGCGAGGGCGCGTGCGACCTGGGCGTCGGGGTGAGCCTGCTCCCGCCCGAGGACGCGCGACGCCCCGACCTGCACCCGGACGCGCTGGCCGCGGTGCTGGTGGTCGTGCTGCCCGAGGTGTCGGGCATGCCGGTCTACGTCAGGACCGGTGTCTCCGAGGACGGAGATGGCCTCGACCTCGATCCCGCGGCTCGGGCCCTCGGGCTCGACGAGTCGCCCTTCTCCGTGTCGCTCGGCGAGGTGCGCATCCCGAAGGACGAGCTCGACACGGCGCTCGAGCTGGCCGTGGCCCGCCTCGATCGCTGAGCGCGGCCCGCCAGGTCGTGCGTTCACCGAACCGGACCGGCCGGGCCGGAGGCTCGGTGCTCGCTCAGTAGCCGCGGAGGCGCTCCAGGCGGACGCGCACGGTCACGGAGTAGTCCTCGTGGAAGCCGTCGGCAGTCATGCCGAGGCCGCGGATCCCCTCGGCGTACTTCGCGTCGTACGCGGTGCGCTCGTCGGGCGAGAGGCCGACGTCGTCGATCGCGGCGGTGCCGGTGAGGACGACGACGTCGTCCCCCGACCGGGTGCTGTTGAGGTGCACCGCGACCCGAGCGTTGCCGCGGACGTTGCGCAGCTTCGCGGTGCGCGGCTGGGACTTGACCACGACCTCGTCCGCGCCGTCCCACAGGAACCACACGGGGGTCGGCTGGGGAGCGTCGTGCGGGTCGACGCTCACGAACCACAGGACCAGCTCGTCGGTGAGACGGGTCGCGGCGCGCGAGCCCAGGTCGGACGTGGTGTCGACCGCGGTCACGGTCACGCCTCCTTCGTGGTGGTGGTCGCGCCGAGGCGCGGCAGCTCGATGGCGGGGCAGCGGTCCATGACCATGTCGAGCCCGGCCTCACGGACGCGGCGCGCGGCGTCCTCGTCGATCACGTCGAGCTGGAACCAGACGGCTTTCGCGCCGACCGCGACGGCCTGGTCCGCGACGGAGCCCGCGAGCTCGGAACGCACGAACACGTCGACGACGTCGACGGGGAACGGGACGTCCGCGAGCGTCGCGTAGCCCTGCTCGCCGTGCACGGTCTCCGCCGACGGGTGGACGGGGACGATGCGCTTGCCGTGCTGCTGGAGCACGCGCGCCACGCCGTACGCGGCGCGCGACGTGTTGTTCGACAGGCCGACGACGGCCCAGGTCTCGGTGCCCTCGAGCACCCGACGGATGGTCTCCTGCTCGTCGGCCGGCACGGCCGCTGCGACGTCGCTCATGTCGTGCGCAACCGGGCCCCCGCCGTGGCTATTCCGCGACGGGGGCCCGGCGCCCCGGCAGGTCAGACCAGCGCGACCGCGAGCAGCGCGGTGGCCGCCGCGCCGGCGACGGTCCGCACGTGGTTCCAGGCGAGCCAGCGCGGGAGGAACGTCGCCCACGCGGCGGCCAGGTCCCCGGGCCGCTCCGCCGCGGCGTCGAGGCGCTCGTTGAGCGGGACGTTGCCCACGGCCGTCACGCCGAGCATCCCGACCGCGGCGACCACCGCGCCCGCGAGCGCCCACCCCGCTCCGGTCGTCCCGCCGACCAGGCCGACGACGGCCGCCGCGGCGGGCACGAGCACGCTCGCCGCGAGCAGGAGCATGAGCGGGGGTCGCAGCGCGTCCCGGTTGATCGCGACCATGGCTGCGGCCCCGTCGGCGGCCGGGAGGCGGCGCAGGCCGCCCATCACGAACGTGGAGAACGCGAAGAGCACCCCGCCGGCGAGCCCCGTCGCGACCGCACCTGCGACGACGAGCGCCGTGAAGGCGCTCACGAGGGCTGCCCGGACGTCGACGTGACCGTCGCCGACCAGGTCGCGGCCTCGCGCGCGGCGAACTCGCGGAAGTCCCGCGGTTCGCGGCCCAGCGCCTGCCGGACGCCGTCGGCGACCGGGGTCCCGCGCCCGTCGAGCACCTCGGTGAAGAGGTAGCGCATGAGTCCCACGACGTCCTCGGGCAGCCCGATCGCCCGCAGCTCCGCGACGAACTCGTCCATGGTGATCGGCGCGAACCGCACGTCGTGCCCGCTCGCGGCCGCGATCTCCGCGACCGCCTCGGCGAACGTGATCGCGCGCGGCCCGGTGAGCTCGTAGACGCGGCCGGCGTGCGCGTCGTCGACGAGGGCCGCGACCGCCACCTCGGCGACGTCCTCGAGGTCGACGAACGGCTCGGCGACCCGGTCCACCGGCAGGGCGAGGACGCCGTCGAGCACGGGCTCGAGCAGGAAGCTCTCGCTGAAGTTCTGGTCGAAGAACGCGCACCGGACCACCGTGCGGCCAGGGAACGCGCCGGCGACGAGCACCTCCGCGCGCTGCGCCTCCACCTCGCCGCGCCCCGAGAGCAGGACGAGCCGGCGCACGCCCGCTTCCCGGGCGAGGGCCGCGAACCGGGCGACGGTCTCCGGGGAGCCCGGGACGGCGAGGTCGGGCACGTACACGACGTACACCGCCTCCGCCCCGTCGACGGCGGGGCCCCACGTGGTCTCGTCCTCCCAGTCGAAGCGGACGTCGCCGGAGCGGGACGCGCGGCGCACGGGGATCCCGAGCGCGTCGAGGCGGTCGGCGACCCGGCGGCCGGTCTTGCCCGTCGCGCCGAGGACGAGGACCGGGCCGGGTGCGGGGGCGTCGGTCGGGGCGGCCGTCGGGGCGGCCGTCGGTCGCGGTGTCGTGGCGCTCATGGCGTCTCTCCTGTCGAGGATTCGTGCGGGGACGAATGCCAGTCAACCGGGCACCGGCGAGACGCGACATGGCTCTGACGCTCAACTCCATACGCGATCGTCTCGGGCTCCCTGCGCTCCCTCTGTCTCTGGTCGGGGACGCGGTGCGTGCGTACCCTGACCGGATGGACGTCGTCGCCGGGCTCCTCGACGGGCCGCGCGCCCGCGGGGCCTTCCTCCTGCGCAGCCACCTCCGCGCACCCTGGGGCATGCGCATCGAGGACGAGGCGCCGCTGACGATCGTGCCCGTGCTGCGCGGGTCGGGCTGGGTCGGGCCGGTCGTGGGCGACACCGGGGCGGACCAGGGCGAGCACGTCGGGGCGGGGGACGTCGTCCTGCTGCGCGGCCCCGACCACTACGTCGTGGCGGACGCGCCGACGACCGCGCCGCAGGTGGTCATCGGGCCCGAGTCCGACATGTGCCGCGCGGTCGACGGCGGGCCCTCTCCCATGACGGTGCTCGGCGTCCGCTCGTGGGGCAACGACCCCGGCGGCGAGACCGTCATCATCACGGGCACCTACCCGCTCGACGGCGAGGTGGGCCGCAGGGTCCTGCGCGTGCTCCCGCAACGCGTGGTGCTGCGCAGCGGCGACGTGGACGGGACGCTCGTCGAGATGCTCGCGCGCGAGGTCGTCCAGGACCTCCCCGGGCAGGAGGCCGTGCTCGACCGGCTGCTCGACCTGCTCCTCATCTCCTGCCTGCGCACGTGGCTCTCGCGCGACGACGCGCCCGGTTGGTACCGCGCCGACGCGGACCCGGTGGTCGGCGCGGCGCTGCGTCTCATCCACCACGACCCGTCCCGCGCCTGGACCGTCGACTCCCTCGCGCGGGAGGTCGGGCTCTCGCGCGCCGCGTTCTCGCGCCGCTTCACCGCGCTCGTCGGCGAGCCGCCGATGAGCTACCTCACGGGCTGGCGCCTCGACCTCGCCGCGGACCTCCTGCTGGAGCCCGACGCCACGCTCACGTCCGTCGCGCGCACCGTCGGGTACGCGTCGCCGTTCGCGCTGAGCGCCGCCTTCAAGCGCGTGCGCGGCGTGAGCCCGGCCGTGCACCGGGCACGCGCGGGCGCCGCCTGAGACGGCTCAGCGCGGCACCGGCACGAGCGCGACGTCCCGGAGCGCGCCGTCGTCGACGACGGCCGTGAGGACCGTGCCGACCGGCTGACGGCGGCGGTCCGTCGGCGACCCGGGGTTGAGCAGGCGCAGCCCGCCCGGCGAGGTCGTGTCCCACGGGATGTGGCTGTGCCCGAACACGAGGACGTCCGCGTCGGGGAAGGCCGCGTCGGCCCGACGCTCACGCCCCTGCTTCGCCCCCGTCTCGTGCACGACGGCGAGCCGCAGCCCGTCGACCGTCGTACGCGCGACCTCGGGCAGGCGCGCGTGCAGCGCGGGGCCGTCGTTGTTGCCCGCGACCCCGACCAGGCGGGACGCCCGCGCCTCGAGGGCGTCCAGCAGGTCGACGCTCACCCAGTCGCCCGCGTGCACGACGACGTCGGCGTCGTCGACGGCACGCCACACCTGGTCCGGGAGCACCCGCGCCCGCACGGGGACGTGGGTGTCGCTCAGCAGGAGCAGGCGCGTCGGCACGGGTCTCACGATAGGTCGCGCGGGCGGGCCGCGCCGGGCCACGATGGGGCATGCCGATCCCTCGCTGGGTGACCCGCAGCAACAGGCGCTTCCTCAACCCCGTGATGCTCCGCGTCGCGACGGGGGTCGGGCCGATGGCGGTGGTCCGGCACGTCGGCCGGCGCAGCGGCCGCGTCTACCGCACGCCCGTCTTCGCGTTCGCGTACCGCGCCTCGCCGACCGACCCGGTCCGCGTGGTCCTCGCGCTCACGTACGGGCCCGACGTCGACTGGGTGCGCAACGTCGACGCCGCGGGCGAGTTCGTGCTGGAGCGCCGGGGCGAGGAGTTCCGCGTCGAGGACCTGCGACGCGTCACGGGCGAGGAGGGGCTGCAGCTCCTGCCCGGCTGGACGAGGGCCGTCCTGCGCCGCACCGGTGTGGACGAGTTCCGGACCGGACGCCTGCGCCCAATGCCTTGATCGGTCCGCAAAGGTACCGCGCGCGTGTCGGTGAACCAGCCCCGGTGGAACGGTTCGGACGTGTCTACGAAAGACCGATCGGTGTGGGGGCCAGCACGGACGCGACGAGCTGCTCGGCATCAGTTCCACCCGCGCGCACGAGTCCCGCCGAGGACGTCTCCGTCTTCAGGAGCTCGGGCTGCGCAAGTTTCTTCAACGCCTCGATCACCTCGACTACGGGGAACTGCCGACGATCTGCAAGGTAGCGAGCGACCTGTCGTGCAGCAGGCCGAGGCAGATCAACTTCTTTCGGGAGTTGTGCATCGGCATAAATGAACGCGGTAACAACTTCCCAAGCCATGTAGAACGTCTCAACGAAGGCGCCGTCGTAAGGCACGGGGCAGATCACCAGGTCCCGGCGATCGTCCTTGCGGACGGCATCCGACGAGCCCTGAGACGTGGGGACCAACCCAACGCGAAGGCCTCGGGCCCCAACGAGCGCGCTCTGATTGATCTTTACAGTCGTCCCGACCCACTTGTCGGAGTCAGAGTTCCCAAGGAAAAGGTCCGCTTTCCAAAGCCCACCGATACTCTGTGGAAGCCTGGACTTTGCGCCGCGCGTTCGGAACGCGGTCGTGGCGGCCGCGATGTGCCGCTTAAGAAGCGGAGGATGGCCGACCCGTCCGGTCATGAGCCGCGAATCCGATGTAAGCAACTCTTGGGCGGTGTCGATAAGCGTCTGCTTTCCCGACTTCTCCGCACCAAAGAGGATCGACGCCTGGGACGAGCCTGGAATCTTGCACAACTTCAGAGCGTCCTCCACGCGCTCCTGCACTGAGGCTTCGCCCCTCCGAACGGCATCGTGGACCGCATACTCAAAGCAAATCCCAGCATCTCCGTCGCCAGGGCGGTGGTTCCTCGCGAGCATGAACAGCGGGATCGTGTTGTAGCCACCGAGCTGCCCCGCGACCTCACCCTTCAAGGAGTACAGGACTCCATGCAAGATTGGGCCAACTACAGCCGTGATAGCCGAAACCTCATCGGCGACTGGGTTAAGTTGATGTTCCTCTCGGATCTCCACGATGCGCAGGGTACCCGACCAGGTGACCCACGTCACACCCCGCTTCGCACACGCGCCGGGCGGCCACGCGTCTGGGCACGAGCCACGTCCATCTCGGTCCGCACACTGCCATGATGGAGTCATGACCGACCAGCTCTGGATCACCGGCGACCCCGACGCGGACGCGCTCCTCAGCGACGACGCGTTCGCCCTCCTCGTCGGCATGCTCCTCGATCAGCAGTACCCGATGGAGCACGCGTTCGCGGGGCCGCGCAAGATCCGCGACCGCCTGGGCTCCATCGACCCGCGCGCCGTGGCGGAGGCGGACCCCGACGCGTTCGTCACGCTCGCCACGACGCCGCCCGCCATCCACCGGTACGGGCGCTCGATGGCCGCGCGCGTCCAGGACCTGGCGCGCGTCGTCGTCGACGAGTACGACGGCGACGCGACCCGGATCTGGACCGCGCCCGGCGCCGACGGTGCCCCGACCGGCGCAGAGGTCCTCGCCCGGCTGCGCGCGCTGCCCGGGTACGGCGACCAGAAGGCCCGGATCTTCCTCGCGCTCCTCGGCAAGCAGCGCGGCGTGCAGCCCGCGGGGTGGCGCGAGGCGGCGGGCCACTACGGCGACGAGGGGTCGCGCCGGTCCATCGCCGACGTCACGAGCCCGGAGTCGCTCGCGGAGGTCCGCACGTTCAAGAAGGCGCAGAAGGCCGCCGCGAAGGCCGCGAAGGCCTGACTCCGCGGGCACGTCGCTGGCCGCGCCGCCGGGCGCACCGCGACGGACGCCCGCGTGCGCGACGACGCCCGGCCGCTATCGTCGGCGCGTGACCACGACGACGCCGCGCGCCCCGGCGCTGCCTCCCTCCACCCGCACGCTCCTGGCACTCGCCGCGGGCGTGGTCGTGCTCGCGGGCGTGCACACGGCCCGGGAGGTGCTCGCGCCGATCCTCCTCGCAGCGGTGATCGTCATCATCTGCCACCCCGTCCGGTTCCCGCTCGAGCGCCGGGGCTGGCCGCGGTGGGCCGCGACGACGGCGGTCGTGGTGGTCGCCTACCTCATCTTCGCCGTGCTCGTCGCGATGCTCGTGTTCGCGGGCTTCCGGTTCGCCGACCTGGTGCGCGAGTACCTGCCCGCTCTGGTCCGCTCCGTCGAGGACGTCGTCGACCAGCTCTCGGCCGTGGGGATCGACGCGGACGTCGCGGAGGCGGCGACGTCCTGGCTGGAGCCCGCCCGGGTCCTCAGCCTCGCCGGGAACGTGTCGGGCATGGCGCTCGGCATCGCGACGGCCTTCTTCTTCGTGCTCGCCTACGCGATCTTCATGGCGGCGGACGCCGCGCGGTACTCGACCGCGACGACCGTCTTCGGCACCGAGCGCGCCTCGACGATCGACCGCGCGACCCGGTTCAGCGGCGGGGTGCGGCGCTACTTCGTGGTCAACGCGTCGTTCGGCGCGGTCGTGGCGATCGTCGACGGCGTCGCGCTGTGGCTGCTCTCGGTCCCCGCGCCGACGGTGTGGGCGATCCTCGCGTTCGTCACGAACTTCGTCCCGAACATCGGCTTCGTGCTCGGCCTCGTCCCGCCCGCGATCATGGCGTTCGTCGTCGGGGGGTGGGAGCTCGCGCTCGCCGTCGTCGCGGTCTACTGCGTCGTGAACGTCGTGCTCCAGGTGCTCGTCCAGCCCAAGTTCGTGGCGGACGCGGTGAACCTCAGCCTGACCCTCAGCTTCGTCTCGGTCGTGTTCTGGACCTTCGTCATCGGGCCGCTCGGAGCGATCCTCGCCATCCCGCTCACGCTGCTCGTGCGCGCGCTCGTCCTCGAGCCCGACCCGGGCTCGGGCTGGCTGCGCTGGCTCTCCGGCGACGACGTCCCGCGGCACGACCCGACGCCGGGCCCCACCCCGGACGCCGCACCGGTGGGGACGACGGACCCGGCCGTGCCGGACGGCAAGACGGCCGACGAGCCGGTGCCCGAGCCAGAGCCAGAGCCTCAGGTGCAGCCTGAGGGTTTTGTGGTCGGCGACCGTGCCGCCCCGGAGAAGTCCTAGCGCGCACACCCTGTTGCGCCGGTGCCGGCGGTCCTTAGGCTGGCAGACGGCGGGTGTCCGCCCGTCACCGGTACGGGGGAGGAACCATGGCGCACGGAGACATCACGCACATCGACATCCCGGTGAGCGACAGCGGCAGGGCCACGCAGTTCTACGGCGAGCTGTTCGGCTGGCAGATCGCCGAGGTCCCCGGCTTCGAGGGCTACCCGATGTGGCAGGCACCGAACAAGATCAGCGGCGGCGGCCTCGCGCCGCGGTCCGAGGGGTTCACGACCCCGCGCAGCTACGTCGAGGTCGACTCGATCGAGGACACGCTCGCGAAGGTGCGCGAGCTCGGCGGGCGCGTGGTCCTGGAGAAGTCCGAGATCAGCCCGACGTCCTGGTGGGCGGCGTTCGAGGACGCCGACGGGAACCAGATCGGCCTCTACGAGGGCACGACGGACGCCGGCTGACGCACCGGGCGCGCACCCCGGGCGGTCGTCACGGTCCGAGCGACAGCACGCGACCGTCCGGGTCGTCCGGTCGGCGCGGCCGTAGCGTGGGCGGAGGCGGCCACGGGAGGTCGTAGCGCTCCACGGGGACGTCGATCGCGCCGAAGTCGTCGGTCTGCACGACCACGCCGTCCGGCGTGACCTCCACGAGCCGGACGCGCAGCGGCGGCGCGTCCTCCTGCTCGAGCATCCAGACGTCGGCCAGCCACGCGAGGCTGACCTCGTCGAGCGCCTCCTCGGCCTCCAGCCAGTCCACCGGTCCGGTCAGCTCGCGCCCGAGGAGCGAGACGGCGACCCAGGCGTCACCGTCGGGACGGATCCAGCCCACGTGCTCGCGGTCGTCGGGGCGGCGGTGCGGGATCCACTCGGCGGGCAGCATCCCGGCAGGCTAGCCGCCCACCGTCCCGCGAGCCACGGGATTGCGGCCCGGTCGCGCTCGTCCGCTCAGTCGACGGGGACCTGCTCGTCGCCCGACCCCTCGCGGAAGCCCTCGCCGAAGCCGTCGCGGTAGCCGCGGTCGTAGGCCTCGGCGCTCCCCTCCCGGAACAGGTCGTCGACCGAGGGCCGCACGAGCGAGCGCGCCCCGGGGCCGTCGTCGTCGCCCACGTACCGGCCGAGCCCCCGCACGACGGCGACGGGCCTCCCCGCCGTCTTGCCGCGCACGAGCTCGCTCGCGGAGGCCACCTCGTCGGCGACGGCGGTGACGGTCACGGAGAGGGGCCGGCCGTGGGCGTCCACGCCGCCGCGCAGGTCCTCGGCCACGACGATCCCCGCCGCGCCGATCGCGACGTCGACCAGCCCGTCGCGCCACGCGCGCCCCGCGGTGTCCGTGACCACGACGCCGAGGCGGGCGAGACCGAACCGCTCGCGCAGCGCGGCCCGCAGCGCCCGGGCCGAGGCGTCCGGGTCGAGCGGGAGCAGCAGCACCGTCCCCTCGGGCGTGTTGGACGCGTCGACCCCGGCCGCGGCCATGACCAGGCCCAGGTGGTTCTCGACGATGCGCAGCGGCGGCTGGCCCGGGCGCTCGCGCGTCGCGACGACGCGCACCGTCTCGTCCGTGATCGCCTGCTCGCGGTCCGCGGCGGCGACGACGCGGCCCTCCGCCTTGGACACGACCTTGCTCGTCACCACGACGACGTCGCCCTCCGCGAGCGCGTCGCCCGGCGCGGCCGCGGCGAGCAGGTCGCCGACGAGCGCGGCGAGGTCGTCGCCCGGGCGCACCTCGCCCAGGCCCGACGGCGCCCACACGGACAGGCGCGCGTCGTCACCCCCGCCGCCGGCGGGCACGCCTGCGCCTGCGCCGCCGGAGGTCATCGCGCCAGCTTCGGCAGGACCTCGCGACCGAAGACCTCGATCCACTCCCGCTGGTTGCGGCCCACGTTGTGGAGGTAGATCCGGTCGAAGCCGAGGTCGACGAACTTCTGGATGTACGCGCGGTGCTCGTCGGGGTCGGCCGAGATCACCATGCGGCCCTCGAAGTCCTCGGGGCGCACGAGCTTGGCCATCTGCTCGAAGTCGTGCGGCGAGCGGATGTCGGCCTTGGGGAACTTCATGCCGCCGTTGGGCCACTCGGTCATCGCGTTCGCGAGCGCCTCCTCGTCGGTCGCGGCCCAGGAGAGGTGGAGCTGGAGCACCTTGGGCATCGCCTGCGGGTCGCGGCCGGACTCGCGCACGCCGTCGTCGAACTTGCCGAACAGCATGGAGATCTTCTCCAGCGGCGCGCCGACCGTGATGAGGCCGTCCGCGTGCCGGCCGGCGCGCTTGGCCGTCACCGGGCCGGCCGTCGCGACGAGGATCTCGGGCGCGACCTCGGGCATGGTCCACAGGCGCGTGGACTCCATCTTGTAGAACTGCCCGGAGTGCTTGACGTCCTTGTTGTCCAGCCCCGACTGGAACAGCTTCTTGATGACGTCGATCGCCTCGAACATGCGGTTGATGCGCTCGGGCGCCTCCGGCCAGTAGCCCGCGACGACGTGCTCGTTGAGCGCCTCGCCCGAGCCGAGCCCGAGCCAGTGCCGACCGGGGTACATCGCGGCGAGCGTCGCGGACGCCTGGGCGACCATCGCGGGGTGCCAGCGGAACGTCGGCGCGGTGACGCCCGGCCCGAGGTCGCCCGTCGTGCGCTCGCCGAGCGCCGTGAGCACGTTCCACACGAAGGACGACTCGCCCTGCGCCGGGACCCACGGCTGGAAGTGGTCGGCCGCCATGGTGCCGGAGAAGCCGTGCTCCTCCGCGTAGGCCGAGAGCGCGACGGCCTCGGTCGGGTGGAACTGCTCCAGCATGGCGGCGTAGCCGATCGTCAGACCCATGCTCCGACCCTAGTACGCGCCGGGCGACGACTCGCCCGAGCGGGCCGGGGCCGTCTGCTGCGACGGTCCCGGCCAGGCGCCGCGCTAGAAGTAGACCGGTGTCAGCGCCGCGTACTCCTCGACGGAGCCGTTGCGCAGGCAGACCTCGATGATCTGCCGCCCCAGCGGGTCGAGGTCGTCGGTGAGAAACTGCCGGAGCTCGCTCGCGAAGAAGTCGGTGATGATCCGCGCTCCGGCGTCGTAGGCCTCGAGGCCGACCTGGGACTGGAGCTCCGGGCGCAGGAACGTGGGCCGCACGAGCTGGCCGTCGATCTTCATCTCGGTGAGCGTGTACCCGAAGAGCGGGCAGCGGGCCGGGGTGAGCTCCTCGGGGCGCAGGCGCCCACCCCCGCGCCGCGCGAGGTACTCGCGGGTCAGCCACTCGGCGGCGAAGTCGACCTGGTACGCGCCGATGTGCTGGTTGGGCGTCAGGACGTACCGGGTCCGGTCCATCTCCACGAGCTGACGCAGCAGGAGGTTCGCGGCCGCGACCTTGGTCCCGGTCGCGAAGGGCCAGTACGACCCGACGCCCTCCGCGACCATGCCGCCGTGCGCCAGGGCCTCCGTCGCCGACCGCGACTCGCCGATCGAGGGGTTCTTGTCGCCGCGCGGCGCGACGAGCCGCCAGATCCACGCGAGCGAGGCGGGGACGACGTGAGTCATGCCCATGATCCCGTAGGTCGGGTGGTCCCGGGTGCAGGCCGGCATGCGGGCGCCGAAGGTCCGGACGTCGACCTCCGCCGGCCCCGCGACGTCGGTGAGCAGGTGGCGGGGCACGACGACCCGCGGGTTGGGGCACCGCCGGCCGTCCGAGTCGAGCGAGTGCTCCCAGGGCAGCACGGTGGCGTCGGGGACGCCGTCGATGTTGAAGAAGACGAGCGGGACGTCGGGGTGGATGCACGCGCGCTCCAGGTGCGCGTCCTGGCCGTAGCCGGTGAGGTTGTCCACCCGCACGAACCAGCCTTCCTCCGCGTCCGTGACGACCAGACGGCCGTCGCCGGTCTGGAGCCCGGCGTGGCACAGCGTCATGTCGTCGGTGACGGGGGCGAGCGCGCTCGTCTCCCCGAGCGTGATGACGTACGGCTCGTCGGTCACGACGTTCGTGCCGAGCAGGATCCGGCCGTCCTCCTGCCGCCGGATCTCCTGGCACATCTCGGACTTGCCGCCGCCCGACGCGCCCTCGTGCATGACGACGGTCTCGTTCTCGTACGGCGTGGTGACGCGGACCGACGACGCGTGGGCCGTGACCCAGCCCTCGCGCTCGCCCACGTCGAGCAGGACCGAGAACACGCCCTTCTTCGCGCTCGGTCCGGGGTAGAGGTTGTAGGCGAACACCTCGTGCAGCGTCTCGGAGCGGTCGTGCACGACGACCTGGCGCCCGTCGAAACGGGTGTGGCGGAACGGCGGGGCGACGTAGAGGATCGAGCGCGGCTCGAACGGGCCGAGCTCGTCGAACGTGACCCACCCCTGGAGGTCGACGAGCGCGAGCGCGAAGAACGCGGCGTTGACGGGGCAGACGGCGAGGGACGGGTAGCCGTGGGTCCGCCCGCCGGCGCGGAACGGCACGACGACGAGCTCCTGGGTCCCGAGCCACGCGAGCGTCTCGTCCTTGACCGGGCCGAACCCCGTCCCGAAGACGTCGCGGTAGCGCGGCTTGTCGGTCGGCAGGTCGTCGGCGATGCGCATGCAGTCCGGGTCGCGCCGGCGCATGTAGTCCTCGGGGTAGTTCACGGCGATCCCGTTCCGGCACCGCACGACCTCCGCCTCGGGCACGAGCGTGCCGTCGGCGTCGTACTCCACGACGAACCGCGGTCCCCCTGCTGGACCGAGCGCGAGACGGTACAGCTCGTCGCGCGAGGACGGGACGACGAGGTCCGGGCACCCTGCGAGCGCCGCCTCGAGCGCCGGCGGGAGGACGACGCCGGGTGGCAGCGCCGCGGTCGTGGACGCGCTGTCGGTGGTCGTGAGGGTCATGGTTGCTCCCGGTGGTCGGCGCGAGGGACGAGATCGAGGTGCGCCCACGAGCACCCGGGTCTTTGCGTGCAGGTTACGAGCCGATGACCAATCACCCCCAGGGACCTTGGACCCGTCATGAGGTGCCCCAGAGGTCGGGCGCGCGTGCCCGCGCCACGCGGACCCCGATAGCCTCTCGCCGGTGAGCGCCCCTCCCCCGACCGACGTGACCCTGGACACGCGAGCCCTCGTGGAGCCCGTGGACCGCGCGGCGGTGCGCGCGCACCACCGGGAGCTCCGTCGCCGGGCGCGCGCGGGACGAGCGCGCACGAGATCCTCGGTGGCGTCCCGGGTGCTCGCCCGGGTGCTCGGAACCACCCTCCTCGCCCTCCTGCTCGCCCTCGCGGTGTTCGTCGTCGGCGCCGTCCTCGCCCTCGTCGTGGTCGGCCTCGTCGCCGCCGGAGTCGCCGTCCCGGTCGCCGTCGGGCTCGTGGCGGCCGGCGTCCTCGCGGTCGGTCTCCTCGTCGCCCGGGGCGTGCGGGGGTCGTCCACCCGGGAGCACGAGCTCGCCTACCGGCTGAGCAGGTTCGCCGCGGCGAACGGGTTCGAGGTCGAGCCGCGGGTCGACGAGCCCGCACGGCCCAGCGGGGCGTTCGACGTCGGCATCCTCCGCATCGCCCGGAACGTCGTCCGCACGCGGGGCCCGCGCACCGTGGAGGTCGCGACCTACACCTACAGCGCCGGCTACCGCGACGGCGAGCCCTTCGCGTTCACCTACGCCATGGTCGCCCTCGACCGCACCCTGCCCCGCGTCGTCGTGGAGACGATGCCCGCCCGGGGCGTGCGGGGCGCCCGGGCGCCGCGGGGGGTCGAGCGCGTGTGGGAGCTGCCGGTCGAGGGCCCGTTCGGCGACCGGCACCAGGCCTACGGGCCCGTGCGGTCCGCGACCGGCACCGCGCGCGCCGTCTTCACCCCGGAGATCGTCGAGATGCTCGTCCGCGGTCCCCTCCCGCTCGCGGCCGAGGTGTCCGGTGACCGGCTCTTCCTGTTCAGCGAGCGCGCGCTCGACCTGCTCGACCCCGCGGTCTGGGAACGCCTCCTGGGCACGGCGACCGACCTGGCCGCACGCCTGTCCCGCGCGGACGGGCCCGGCGGTCCGGGCGGTGCGCCCGGCACCCGGTGACGACGGCGGCCGGGACCGCGAGACGCCGTCGGGAGCGGCCCTGAGATCTGGGAGAATGGGCGACCATGAGCGACTTCCCGACGAACGCGCCGACGGGCGCGGCCGATGCCACTGCTGCAACGACCTCCTCCGCCGGCCGCGTAGCCGGCGACGTCGTCCGCGCGGTGGTCGCGGGAGTACCCGACCGGGTGAGCCTCGACGGGCTCGAGGAGACGTACGACGCGCGCTGGGCCGAGCAGGGGACGTACGCGTTCGACCGCTCGAAGGCCCGCGAGCAGGTCTTCTCCATCGACACCCCGCCGCCGACGGTCTCCGGGTCCCTCCACGTGGGCCACGTGTTCTCCTACACGCACACCGACGTCGTCGCGCGGTTCCAGCGCATGCGCGGCCTCGAGGTGTTCTACCCGATGGGCTGGGACGACAACGGCCTGCCCACCGAGCGTCGCGTGCAGAACTACTACGGCGTGCGCTGCGACCCCACGCTCCCCTACGTCGAGGGCTTCGAGCCCCCGCACGAGGGCGGCGAGGGCAAGTCGGTCAAGGCCGCGGACCAGGTGCCGGTGAGCCGCCGCAACTTCATCGAGCTGTGCGAGCGTCTGACCGCCGAGGACGAGAAGCAGTTCGAGGCGCTGTGGCGCCGGCTCGGGCTCTCGGTCGACTGGGCGCAGCACTACCAGACCATCGACGCGCGGTCGCGCACGGCCGCGCAGCGCGCGTTCCTGCGCAACCTCGGCCGCGGCGAGGCGTACCAGGCCGAGGCGCCGGGGCTGTGGGACGTGACGTTCCAGACGGCGGTCGCGCAGGCCGAGCTCGAGGCGCGCGACTACCCCGGGCACTTCCACAAGGTCGCGTTCCACCGCGTCGCGCCGGGCACGCCCGACGACGGCGCGCCGGTCTACATCGAGACCACGCGCCCCGAGCTGCTCGCCGCGTGCGTCGCGCTCGTCGCGCACCCGGACGACGAGCGCTACCAGCACCTGTTCGGCACCTCGGTGCGCTCGCCGCTGTTCGACGTCGAGCTGCCCGTCCTGGCCCACCCCGCCGCCGAGCGCGACAAGGGCGCGGGCATCGCGATGTGCTGCACGTTCGGCGACCTCACCGACGTGCAGTGGTGGCGCGAGCTCCAGCTCCCGACGCGCTCGATCATCACGCGCGACGGTCGCATCACGCGCGAGACGCCGGAGTGGATCACGTCGCACGCCGGCCAGGGCGTGTTCGCCGAGATCGAGGGCAAGACGACGTTCTCCGCGCGTCAGGTCGTCGTCGACGCCCTGCGGGACGCGGGCGACCTCGACGGCGAGCCGGTGCCGACCCAGCGCAAGGCGAACTTCTTCGAGAAGGGCGACAAGCCCCTCGAGATCGTCACGTCGCGCCAGTGGTACATCCGCAACGGCGGCCGCGACTGGACGACGGCCGACGGCACGACGCGCGACCTGCGACAGGAGCTGCTGAACCGCGGCAAGGAGCTCGCGTTCCACCCCGACTTCATGCGCGTGCGCTACGAGAACTGGGTCGGCGGCCTCAACGGCGACTGGCTCATCTCGCGCCAGCGCTTCTTCGGCGTCGCGATCCCGCTGTGGTACCCCGTGCTCGAGTCGGGCGAGGTCGACCACGACCACCCGATCGTGCCGTCCGAGGACGTCCTGCCCGTCGACCCGTCGTCCGACGTGCCGGCCGGGTACACCGAGGACCAGCGTGGCGTGCCGGGCGGGTTCGTGGGCGAGAACGACATCATGGACACCTGGGCCACGTCGTCGCTCACGCCGCAGATCGCGGGCGGCTGGGAGGTCGACCCCGACCTCTTCGAGCGCGTCTTCCCCATGGACCTGCGCCCGCAGGGCCAGGACATCATCCGTACGTGGCTGTTCTCGACCGTCGTGCGCTCGCACCTCGAGTTCGGCTCGCTGCCGTGGAAGAACGCCGCGATCTCGGGCTGGATCCTCGACCCCGACCGCAAGAAGATGTCGAAGTCCAAGGGCAACGTCGTCACGCCGATGGGCCTGCTGGAGGAGCACGGGTCGGACGCCGTGCGGTACTGGGCGGCATCGGCTCGCCTGGGCACGGACGCCGCGTTCGAGGTCGGGCAGATGAAGATCGGCCGTCGCCTCGCGATCAAGATCCTCAACGCGTCGAAGTTCGCGCTGTCGTTCGGGGTCGACGCCGAGACCGGGACGGGCGAGATCGTCCTCGACCCGGCGCTCGTCACCGAGACGCTCGACCGCGCGATGCTCGCCGGGCTCGCGTCGGTCGTCGAGAAGGCGACCGAGGCGTTCGAGGCGTACGACCACACGCGCGCCCTCGAGACCACGGAGACGTTCTTCTGGACGTTCTGCGACGACTACCTCGAGCTCGTCAAGGACCGTGCGTACGGCGCCGGGGCCGCGGCGTCCGACGTGTCGACCGAGACCCGGTCGGCGCGCGTCGCGCTCGCGATCGCGCTCGACACGCTCCTGCGCCTCTTCGCGCCGTTCGTGCCCTTCGCGACCGAGGAGGTCTGGTCGTGGTGGCGCGCGTCGGAGGGCTCGATCCACCGCGCGCCGTGGCCGACGTCCGACGTCGCGCGCGCGGCGGCCGGCGACGCCGACCCGGCCGTGCTCACGGCCGCGGGACACGCGCTGGCCGCGCTGCGCAAGATCAAGTCGGAGGCGAAGGTCTCGATGCGTACGCCGATCCTCGCGGCGCAGGTCGCCGTCCCGGCGGCATCCCTTGCCGGCGTCGAGGCGTCGGTCGTCGACGTCCGCAACGGCGGTCGCGTCACCGGCACGCTCGACCTCGTCGCAGCCACCGAGGGCCAGGGCGACCCGGCCGTCCAGGGCGGGATCGTCGTCGTCTCCTCCGAGCTCGGCGAGCCCGAGGCCCGCAAGAAGGCCTGACGACCCACCCCGGTGGTGGGCATGGAACGGGCCCGGTTCTGACCGCAGAACCGGGCCCGTTCCATGCCACAGCAGCCGAGGGGTCAGATGATCTCGCCGCGCAGCCGCGCGTCGTCGCCGGACATCGTGGCCGCGACCTCGCGCGGCGTGCCCTCGTCGGCCCAGCGCAGGGTCGCGCCGACCCCCTCGATGAGCTCGACGCTGCCCTCGGGCGCGAACGTCAGCCCGGCGTCCTGGCCGATCGCGGCGCGGACGAGCGCGACCGTCGCGGGCAGCTTCTCGAGGCCGTCGGTGACCCCCAGGTCCTGGATCTCCTCCTTCGTCGCGGCGATGTGCATCGGGCTCGGCCCGATCCACAGCGAGCGGCCGTCCAGGGCGGCGTCCTGACCGTACTCGTCGGCCAGGACGAGCTCCTTCACCTGCCCGCGCGCGAGGACCGCCACGACGTCCTCGACGGACGTCACGGCGCCCGACTCGCGGCCCTGCTCCTGGCGGAACTCCGCGAGGACCTTCTCCCGTCGCCGCTCGCGGAAGCTGTCGAGCGCGTCGGCGACGTTCGACTCGAACGCGGCCTCGTTGATGCCCGGCCCGCGACCTCCTCCCGGGACCTCGACCACGCGATCGGCGATGGCGTGGCCGAGCGCGCCCCGGACGAGGGGCACCGCACGCACGTCGCCGGTGAGGAGCACGAGCTCGGGTCGGTACTCCGCCGCCTGGCGCTCGAGCTCGGCCGCGACCGCCTCGGCGTTGCGCTCCCACGAGTCCTCCGCGCGCGACTCGATGCGCTTGTGCGACAGCCCGCCGGTGCGGACCTTGTTGATGACGTCGTGGCCGCCCTCGACCGACTCGGGCTCGGCGTACGGCAGGTGCCCGCCCGCGACGGACCACGTGAGGTCCGCGCCCTGGCGGTCGACGACGACGCGCACGTAGTCGACGGACTCGTCCGCCGCGCGCGCCGCCTGGAGCAGTGCGGGAACGGGCCCCCACGACCCCTTGGTGAGCGCCGGCGGGTCCTTGACGACGCGATCGACCAGCACACCCGTGTCGTCCGCGATCAGCACGCGCCCGTGGGTGCCGCCGACCCGCGTCGGCCGCAGCACCACCTCCTCGAGGTCGTCGAGCACGGCGTCGGGCGCGCCCTCCTGGCGCAGCGTGCGCCGCACGCCCTTCCAGCGGTTCTCGACCTCGCGGTCCCCGGCCTCGTTGGCCCGCGTGGCGTCGATGTACACCGTCGCGAAGGGGCCCGGGTGGCCGAGGAGGGGCTTGAGCCAATCGATCTTCATGCGAACACCTCTAGCGTCCGTCGGCGTGGCGGGCGGGCCGCCCGGCGCGCGGGTCGTACCGACGCCGGGGCCCACCCTGGGACCCCTCCAGGGTCTGTCAGATCGACCGGGGTCGCCACCGCGCGTCAGGCGCGTCCTCCGCGGGCGCCGAGCGTCAGGAGTAGGTGTCGAGGACGGGCGTTCCCTCGCCCGACGCGGCGTGCTCCGCCGCGATCCGCTCGTGGTGGCGGATGACCTCGCGGACGATGAACTCGCGGAACTGCTCCGCGAACTCCGGGTCGAGGCCCGCGGCACCGGCGATCCCCGTGAGACGCGCGATCTGCTGCCGGTCCCGGTCCGGGTCGGCCGGGGGCAGCCCGCCCTGCGCCTTGAGCTCCCCGACCCGGCGCGTGAACTTGAACCGCTCGGCGAGCAGGTGCATGAGCGCCGCGTCGATGTTGTCGATGCTGTCGCGCAGCGTGAGGATCTCGGCGGGGACGGCGGGCGGGCCGGGCTGGTTCGTCACCACCTGATCCTAGGCGCGCCCGGCGACCGCCGAGGAACGCGATACTCGGAGTACGGAGTAAAGTGTCACGCCGTCCCTACCTGCCGTCCCACTCAGCGGAGAGTCCCATGACGGAACACGCGTCGCCGAGCCTCGTCGAGGTCTCCCCCACGGCGACCATCAGCACCCTCCTCACCGACCGCGTCGCCCGCGGCCCTCACGCGACGCTCGTCGAGCGCCGGACCACCGCGGACGGCCCCTGGGAGCCCGTCACCGCGCAGGAGTTCGAGGCGGACGTCGTGGCCGTCGCGCGCGGCCTCGTGGCCCGCGGCATCGAGCCCGGCGACCACGTCGCGATCATGTCCCGCACGCGCTACGAGTGGACGCTGCTCGACTTCGCCACGTGGGCCGTGGGCGCCGTCCCCGTGCCCGTCTACGAGACCTCGTCGGCCGAGCAGGTGCACTGGATCTGCTCCGACGCCGCCGTCCGCCTCGCCGTCGTGGAGACCGCCTCCCACGCCGCCGAGGTGGCGTCCGTCCGCGACCGCCTCCCCGACCTGGAGGACGTGCTCGTCGTCGAGGACGGCGCCGTCGACGCCCTGCGCGCCGCGGGCGCCGACGTCCCCGCGGACGAGATCGACCGCCGTCGTGCCGCCCAGCGCGTCGACGACCTCGCGACGGTCATCTACACCTCCGGCTCGACCGGGCGGCCCAAGGGCGTCGAGCTCACGCACCGGAACTTCGTCCACCTCGCCCTCAACGGCCGCGCGGGCCTCGCCGAGATCCTCGACTCCGACGGTGCCCGCACCCTCCTCTTCCTGCCGCTCGCCCACGTCTTCGCGCGCTTCATCCAGGTCGTCGTCGTCGCGTCGAACGCCGTGCTCGCCCACTCGTGGGACACGAAGAACCTCGTCGCCGACCTCGGGACGTTCCACCCGACGTTCCTGCTCGCGGTGCCGCGCGTCTTCGAGAAGGTCTACAACACCGCCGAGCAGAAGACCGGGACCGGTGCCAAGCGCAAGGTCTTCCACTGGGCCGCCAAGGTCGCGATCACCTGGTCGCGCGCGCTCGACACCGCGGGCGGGCCGTCGTTCGGGCTGCGCGTGCAGCACGCCGTCGCCGATCGGCTCGTCTACTCGACCCTGCGCGCCGCGATGGGCGGGCAGCTCACGTACTCCATCTCCGGCGGCGCGCCCCTCGGCGAGCGGCTCGGCCACTTCTACCGGGGCGTCGGGCTGCGCATCCTCGAGGGCTACGGCCTCACCGAGACGACCGCCCCCACCGCCGTGAACCTGCCCGGCCTCACCAAGATCGGCACCGTCGGGCCCGCGTTCCCCGGCACCTCGCTGCGCATCGACGACGACGGTGAGCTCCTCGTCAAGGGCGACCACGTGTTCCGCGGCTACCGCAACCAGCCCGAGCTCACGGCCGAGGCGCTCCAGGACGGCTGGTTCCGCACCGGCGACCTCGGCGCGTTCGACGACGACGGCTACCTGCGCATCACCGGCCGCAAGAAGGAGATCATCGTCACCGCCGGCGGCAAGAACGTCGCCCCCGCCGTGCTCGAGGACCGCCTGCGCGCCCACCCGCTCGTGAGCCAGGTCGTCGTCGTGGGCGACCAGCGCCCCTTCATCGGCGCCCTCGTCACGCTCGACGCCGAGATGCTGCCCGGCTGGCTCTCGACCCACGGCCTGCCGGCCATGGACGTCGGCACCGCCGCGCAGGACCCCGACGTCCTCGCTGCGCTCGACCGCGCCGTCGCGCACGCCAACGAGGCCGTCTCCCGCGCCGAGTCGATCCGCAAGATCACCGTGCTCACGACCGACTTCACCGAGCAGAACGGCTACCTCACCCCGTCCCTCAAGGTGAAGCGCGGGCTCGTCATCAAGGACTTCGCCGACACCATCGACACCCTCTACGGCGCCAAGGTGGGCGCCGACGCCTGACCGAGCCCCCCGCCCCGGTCCCCCGAGGTAGAGCCGTGGTTCTTGTGCTCGGCGGCGTGTGGCCGGGTTGGGTGGTCGGGGTGGGTGGTGGTGCCGCGTCTACCATCCGCCGCTCGTTCCTCGCGGCTCCCGCCAGGCCCGCCACGACGCGGCACCACCACCCACCCCGCCCTGCTCCGTCTCACCCTGGTCGTTGCTCACCTTGGGCGACCGCCCGCGGGGTGGGGCTCGGCCCGCGCCGCGCGGCCGGCCAGGCCGCGCGACCGGCCGGGTCGCCGCACCGC